>JBGOST010000132.1:0-6483 GCA_041476125.1 Usitatibacter sp.
AGCGACACGGGAACGAAATCGCGCTCCGGGTCGTAGGGAACCTTGGAGAGCAGCGGATTCACCGTGACGGGGCCCAGGTTGCCTATGACGAAGCTGTAGCCGTCGGGGGGCTGCTGTTTCGCGTAGTCCATGCCGATCGAGCCCGCCGCGCCCGGCTTGCTCTCGATCACGACCGGCTGGCCCCAGATTTCGGAGAGCTTCTGGCCCAAGATCCGCGCCATGAGGTCGGAGCTGCCGCCCGGGGGATAGGTGACGATCAGCTTCACCGGCTTGCTGGGATACGGCTGGGCCAACGCCGAGCCGGCGAAGACCGCGGCGACCAGCCCGAACATCGCTACGAGAAGATTGACCTTGCGCATGAAACCCTCCTTGTCCGAGTAAGTATCATCCCGATGATGGCTCGAACGCTACCCGGTTCCGGATCCCGCCCCGACCAGGCGCTTTCGCTCAACATGCGCCTCCTCTCGCACCACGAGCTGCAGGGTTTCGGCGGCCTGGGCGAAGGCATGGCGGTCCAGGTGGCGCCCGACGGGCGGCGCATCCTGTGGCTCGCGCACGAGTCCGCGCCCAAGAACTTCACCGGCGTGGACGTGACCGATCCGCGCGCGCCGCGCGTGGTGGTGCAAACGGAGCTGCCGCACGCCAAGGTGCGCTCGAACTCTCTCGACGTGGTCGGCAACGTGATGGCGGTCGCCTACCAGACGCAGAAGACGGGGCTGAAGCCGGCGGGCTTCGACCTCTTCGACGTGAGCGCGCCCGAGCGGCCGAAGCTGATCTCCCACTTCGACGCTTCGGGGCCGCATTCGCGCGGCGTGCACGCGGTGTGGTTCGTCGACGGGGAGTTCATCCACATGGCGAGCGGCGCGGCGGACTTCCAGCCGCGCCATCCCAACGACGACCAGTGCTATCGGATTGTCGATGTGCGCAATCCCTCCAAGCCCGTCGAGGCGGGGCGCTGGTGGCTGCCCGGCACGCGCGAAGGCGACAGCGGGCCTGCGCCGCAACGGCTCGACCCGAAGTTCGACGCGGGGTTCCGCGCGCACAACACCGACGTCTTCCCCGAACGGCCCGACCGCGCATACATCGGCTACATCGACGGCGGCGCGGTGATCCTCGACATCTCGGACAAGGCGCGCCCGAAGCTCGTCGCCAACTGGCGCTACTCGCCGCCGTTCAACGGCTTCACGCACACGGTGCTGCCGCTCTTCGAGCGCGAGCTGCTCATCGTGAGCGACGAATGCGTGAAGAACGACGGCTTCGATTGGCCCAAGCTCGTGTGGGTGGTCGATGCGCGCGTCGAGAGCAACCTGGTGCCGATCGGCACCCTGCCCGCTCCGCCGCATTCGGCGTTCGCGCATCGCGGCGGGCGCTTCGGCGCGCACAACCTGCACGAGAACCTGCCGGGGCCGACGTCGTGGCGATCCGAGGAGATCGTGATCGGCACGTTCTTCAACGCGGGCGTGCGCGCCTACGACATCAGGAATCCGTACCAGCCGCAGGAAGTGGCGTACTTCGTTCCCGCCGCACCCCCGCTCTCGCCCGCGGGTGCCATCCAGCTGAACGACGTGTACGTGGACGAGCGCAGAATCGTCTATACCGTCGATCGTTTCGCCGGCGGCCTCTACATCCTGGAGCTGACGCTGTGAACGTCGATCCGCTGGCGAGCCGGCTGCCGGTGACGCTCATCACCGGGTTCCTGGGAAGCGGCAAGACGACGCTGTTGCGGCGGCTGCTGCGGCACCCGGGGATGAATCGCGCCGCGGTCATCATCAACGAGTTCGGCGACGTCGCCCTCGACCACGAGCTCGTCGCCGCATCGTCGGAACAGGTGACGCTGCTCAGCAACGGCTGCCTGTGCTGCACGCTGCGCACCGACCTGCAGGAGACGTTGCGCGAGCTCTTCATCAAGCGCCGGGCGGGCGAGGTGATCGACTTCGACCGCGTGTTCGTCGAGACCACCGGCC
This sequence comes from Usitatibacter sp., assembly GCA_041476125.1. Taxonomy (GTDB): domain Bacteria; phylum Pseudomonadota; class Gammaproteobacteria; order Burkholderiales; family Usitatibacteraceae; genus Usitatibacter. Next base: position 1,965 of record JBGOST010000132.1, read on the forward strand.
TCGCCGATCCGGTTCCGGTGCTGCACACGCTGCAGACCGACGGGCTCCTCGGAGCGCAATACCGGCTGAACGGCGTAGTGACGTTGGTCGACGCGGTGAACGGGTTGGGACAGCTCGACACGATGCCGGAGGCGGCCAAACAGGCGGCGGTGGCCGACCGCCTCGTCATCACCAAGACCGACATCGCGGACCCGGAGATCGTCGAGCGCCTGCGGCAGCGCCTGAAGGCGATGAACCCGTTCGCGCTCGTGGCGACCGCCGTCGATGGCGAGCTCGATCCCGCGCTGCTCGCCGACATCGCGCCGCGCAGCGCGCGCGCGCAAGCCGGAGAGCTCAATCGCTGGCTCTACGCGGTGGCGCCGCCGCAAGGGAATTTCCCCCTCTCCCTTGGGAGAGGGCCGGGGAGAGGGTCGGGCGCGCATGATTCTGCGATCCACTCATTTTGCCTCTTCTTCGACACTCCCTTCACGTGGGAAGGACTCAACGCCACGCTCCAGGCGCTCACCGCATTGCGGGGCCCCGACCTCTTGCGCGTCAAAGGCATCGTCCACGTCGCCGGCGAACCCGGCCCCGTGGTGATCCAGGGCGCGCAGCACGTGTTCCATCCGCCGATGACCCTCGAAGGCGCGCAAGATACGGACCCGCGCTCGCGCATCGTCTTCATCGTGCGCAACATCCCCCGCGAATCGATCGAAGCATTGTTCGCGGCCGTCAACGCATTGGGGAGCTAAAACTGGTGTCAGGGACGAGTTCTTCCGTAGGTGTGATCGGGCTTGGGATCATGGGATCGGCGATGTCGGCGAGCCTCGTCGGCGCGGGGTTCCCGGTGCGCGGCTACGATGTGCTCGCGCGGCGCCGCGCGGAACTGAAGAAAGCCGGCGCTCGGCCCGCTCGCAGCATCCGCGAGCTTGCCCGCCTCTCGCCGATCCTCATCACGTCTCTGCCTTCGGAGCAGGCGCTGCTCGACGTTGCCGCCGATCTTGCGGCCGCACGCAACCGTGGGCAGGTCGTCATCGAGACGAGCACGCTGCCGATCGCGGTGAAGGAAGAGGCGCGCAAGATCCTGGCGGCGCGAAGTATCACCCTTCTTGATTGCCCGTTGAGCGGCACGGGAGCGCAGGCGCGAACCAAGGACCTCGCGGTGTACGCCAGCGGCCAGCGCGCCGCCTATCGCCGTTGCGTGCCGGTCTTCGACGGCTTCGCGCGCACCCACTTCTTCCTCGGCGCGTTCGGCACCGGGTCGAAGATGAAATTCCTCGCCAACCTGCTGGTCGCGATCCACAACGTCTCCGCGGCGGAAGCGCTGGTGCTCGGCATGAAGGCCGGCCTCGATCCCAAAGTGATGGTGGAGGTGCTGAGCCAGGGCGCGGGATCCTCGCGCATGTTGCAGGTGCGCGGCCCGATGATGGCGCGCGGCGACTATTCCAACGCGACCATGAAGGTGAGCGTGTGGCAGAAGGACATGCGGATCATCGGCGAATTCGTCCGCGAGCTCGAATGCCCGGCGCCGTTGTTCGCGGCGACCTCGGCGATCTACAACGCGGCCATGGCGCAAGGCTTCTCCGAAGCCGACACGGCGTCGGTCTGCGCGGTGATGGAAAGAATGGCGAAGGCTCGCCGCAAATAAGAGGGTCAGACTCCCATATTCAACGTCATGCCGACAAAGCACCTACCGCGGCTATTGGTCGCATTCGCCGCGCTGCTGCCGATCCACCCGGTGGAGGCGAGATATCGTCATGTAGACGTGATCAACGTCCCGGTGCCGCGCGTGATCGACAACCTCGAGAGGCAACTCAAGCAAGATCCGGGGAACGTGACGGTGCGAGGGAATCTGGCCCGGGCCTACGCCATGGCATACGCGTTGGAGTCGGACACGATCGCGGTCGTCGCCAAGAATGCAAAGGACGGTGCCAACCTGATTCCCTGGTTTGGCTACGAGCCGCCGCTAACCTACAAGGTCAAGCCGAAAAGCGAGGAGGCCCGGCGCGAGCTTTCCCGGCGGTATCTCGACAAGGCGCTCGAGAACTATTCGGCGCTGCTCGAGCGCAAGCCCGATGACCTCGTTGCAATGCTTGGCCACGCGTGGTCCCTGGAGCAGGCCGGCGCCAAGGAGAAGGCGATCGCGGAATATCGCAAGATCATCGAGAAAGCGTGGCCGCAGGAAAGCAAGAGCAAGGGGATATTTGGAACATTCGTCACGGAAGAGGCGGCACATTACCTGCTCCCCCTGCTGGACAAGGAAACCGACAAACGAGAAATCGCGGCGCTCGAAGCCCGCGTTGCCCACTTGCAGAAGATTGGCCGGGCGATCACGCCACTGGTCGTGCCCCTGGGATTCAGGCCGGCGGCCGTCGATCTGGAGGATCGATCGGCCGTGGTGCTCTTCGATGCGGATGGGAGCGGCGTGCCGAAGCGCTGGACATGGATCGCCCCTGATGCCGGGTGGCTGGTGTACGACCCGCATCACACCGGACGGATCACCTCCGGACTGCAGCTATTCGGCAGCGTGACATTCTGGATGTTCTGGCAAAACGGTTACGAAGCGCTGGCCGCCCTGGACGACGACGGCGATGGCATGATTTCCGGCGACGAGCTGGAAGGCTTGGCGGTATGGCAAGACAGCAATGGCAACGGCATCAGCGAAATGGGCGAAGTCAGGTCGCTGCGAGAACTGGGAATCGTTGCGCTTTCCATTCGCTTTGAGGAAGACGCGACGCACCCGGACAGGATCCGCTTCTCGTCACACGGTGTTCATTTCACCGATGGGTCGAGCAGGCCGACTTACGACATCATTCTGCAACAGCGGTAGAGGCAACTGGGGAGGGGGCGCTTGCGCATCGACTGGGACGTCCCGATCAAGATGGACGACGGTGTCGTGCTCCGCGCCGACGTCTTCAGGCCCGATGCGCCTGAGGGCCGGTACCCGGTCATCCTCAGCTATGGACCTTACGCCAAGGGGCTCGCGTTCCAGGACGGCTATCCGAGCGCGTGGGAACGCATGGTGGCCGAGCATCCCGACGTCGCCCGCGGCTCGAGCAACCGCTACCAGAACTGGGAAGTCGTCGATCCGGAGAAATGGGTTCCGGAGGGCTACGCCTGCGTGCGCGTGGACTCGCGCGGCGCGGGGCGTTCGCCGGGCCGCATCGATCCCTTCTCGCCGCGCGAGACGCGCGACTTCCACGATTGCATCGAATGGGCCGGCGTGCAGCCCTGGTCGAGCGGCAAGGTGGGACTCAACGGCATCTCCTATTTCGGCACCAACCAGTGGCACGTCGCTTCGCTGCAGCCGCCGCACCTGGCCGCAATCTGCGTCTGGGAGGGCACCGCGGACTGGTATCGCGACGCGACGCATCACGGCGGGATCCTGAGCACCTTCTGGGCCAACTGGTATGAGATGCAAGTGAAGACGGTGCAGCATGGCGTCGGCGAACGCGGCCCGCGCAGCCGCGTCACCGGCGCGCTCGCGTGCGGCGACGCCACGCTCTCCGAGCAGGAGCTCGCGAAGAACCGCGCCGACTTCGGCGACGACATCCGCGCGCATCCTCTCGACGACGATTACCACCGGGCCCGTTCGCCGGCTTGGGAAAGGATCACCGTGCCGCTGCTCTCGGCGGCCAACTGGGGCGGGCAGGGACTGCATCCGAGAGGCAACTTCGAGGGCTTCGTGCGCGCGGCGTCGAAGCAGAAGTGGCTCGAGGCGCACGGCATCGAGCACTGGACGCACTTCTACACCGACTATGGCCGCAGCCTCCAGCTGCGGTTCTTCGATTTCTTCCTGAAGGAAAAATCCAACGGCTGGGACCGGCAGGCGCGCGTGCAGCTCCAGGTGCGCCACGTGGACAAGTTCGTCGAGCGCCACGAGAACGAGTGGCCGATCGCGCGCACGCAATGGACGAAGTTCTTCCTGCACCCCGATTTCTCGCTGAAGAGAGGCGCCGACGGGGACGCAAGCGTCTCGTTCGATGCGATGGGAGACGGAGTCACTTTCCTTTCCGGGCCGCTCGAGAGGGAAACCGAGATCACCGGACCCCTCGCGGCGCGGCTGCATGCCTCGTCCAGCACCGAGGACGCGGATTTCTTCCTGGTCTTCAGGGTGTTCACCCCCGACCTGCGCGAAGTAACGTTCATGGGTGCCATCGATCCCCACACGCCGATCGCGCAAGGCTGGTTGCGCGCCTCGCACCGCAAGCTCGACGCGAAGCTCTCGACCGAGTACCGGCCCTATCACTCTCACGACGAAAGGCAGCCGCTCAAGCGAGGCGAAGTAGTCCAGCTCGACATCGAGCTCTGGCCGACCTCGATCGTCGTTCCCGCCGGCCACCGCATTGCGCTCACGGTGCGAGGGCGCGACTACGAGTGGCAGAAATCGACCGGGGCGCGGCTGTCCAATTTCAAGAACGAGCTGCGCGGCTGCGGTCCGTTCCTGCACGACGATCCGAGGGACCGGCCGGCGCCGGTCTTCTCCGGCAAGACCACCTTGCACTTCGGAAATGGCAAGGATTCCCACGTTCTCATTCCG
>JBGOST010000133.1:0-6470 GCA_041476125.1 Usitatibacter sp.
CCCGAGCACGATCACATCGGCCTGGCGCAGCTCGTCGATGAGGGCATCCGAGAAGCCCGCCACGGCGTGCTGCTCGGGCGTGCGCGCTTCCGGCGCGGCGAGGAACGACTGGAAACGCTCGGCAGTGAGGTGCGGAACAGGCTCGGCGCCGATGTCGCGCACGATGACGCGGGCGTCGCGGTTGGCCTTGCGCCACTCGGCGACGAACTGCTGGGCGAGTTGGCTCGACTGGCCGCCCGCGGCGAACATGCTGGTCTGGATCTGCAGAAGCGTTTTCATCGAGGTCTCCAATAAGGGTTGCGCATGAATGCATTATTCGATTTACGGACCCGATAAAAAAGCTCAAAATTTGGCCTCTATCCATCGAATGCTTCGATCATGGCCGGGACCCCCCGAATCACCCTCGATCAGTGGCGCGCCCTTCAGGCGGTCGTCGAGGAAGGCGGCTACGCGCAGGCCGCCGAGGCGCTGCACAAGAGCCAGTCCACCGTGACTTATGGGGTGCAGCAGATCCAGAAGCTCCTCGACGTGCGGGTGTTCGAGATTCGCGGCCGCAAGGCGGTGCTCACCGAAGCCGGCAAGGTCCTCTACCGCCGCGCGCGCACGCTCCTCGAGGAAGCCGCCCAGCTCGAGCGCGGCGCGGCGGCGATGGCGAAGGACTGGCAACCCGAGATCCGCATCGCGGTCGAGCAAGTGTTTCCCACGTGGCTCCTGCTCGAGGCGTTCGCGGAATTCGCGCGCGAACGGCCGGAGACGCGCATCGAGATCTTCGAGACCGTGATGTCGGGCACCTCCGAGCTGCTCGCGCAAGGCAAGGTGGACATCGCGATCGGCGACCGGCCTTCGAGCGGGGTGGCCAAGGCGCTCGTGCCGCTGCGCGTGGTTCCGGTGGCGAGCCCTTCGCATCCCCTGCACCATTTGAAGCGCCCGCTCACGGAGCGCGACCTGAAGCGCTATCGCCGCATCTTCGTGCGCGACACCGGCACGCAGCGCAAGACCGAGGTGAGCGGCGTGGAGTTGCGCTGGACGGTGAGCAACAAGGCGACCTCGATCCGCGCGCTGGTGATGGGGCTGGGCTTCGCGTGGCTGCCGCAAGAGGTCGTCCTGGACGAGCTGAAGGAAGGCAAGCTCAAGATCCTGCCGATGAAGGAGGGCGGCCATTTCGACGCGCAGCTGTACCTCGCGCTCGCGGACCCCGAATTCCCGGGCCGCGACGTGGTGCGCCTGGCCGAGATCATCGAGAGGCGAGCGAGCGAGCAATGCCGCGGGGCTACCCGGGCGAAAGCGCGGCGCCGATGATGGCAGGCGGGGAAAAGCGCGACTGCGACGTCGCCGTGATCGGCGCCGGCGCCGCGGGCATGATGGCTGCCGCCACGGTCGGCCAGCGCGGGCGCCGCGTGGTGCTCATCGACCATTACAAGAAAATCGGCGAGAAGATCCGCATTTCCGGAGGCGGGCGCTGCAACTTCACCAACCTGCTCTCCGCGCACCGCAACTTCATCTCGCGCAACCCCGACTTCTGCCGCTCGGCGCTCGCGCGCTACACGCCGGGGCATTTCATTTCCCTCGTGGAGAGCCACGGCATCGCGTACCACGAGAAGACGCTGGGGCAGCTCTTCTGCGACGACAGCTCGAAGCGGATCATCGACATGCTGCTGGCCGAGTGCGAGAAGGGGCGCGTCGAATGGCGGCAGCCGTGCGAGGTGCGAAGTGTGGAGCGTGGGGCGGACGGCTTTCGCGTGGACACTGGCAGCGGGCCGCTCGCGGCGCGCTCCCTCGTCATCGCCACTGGCGGCCTCACGGTTCCTAAGATCGGCGCTACTCCCTTCGCCTATCGCACTGCGGAGCAGTTCGGGCTCGCGATCGTTCCTCCCAAGCCCGCGCTGGTGCCGCTGTCGTTCGCGCCCGAGCTCCTCGCGCGCTACGGCGACCTGGCGGGAGTCTCGACCGAGGTCGAGGTCGAGTGCCACGGCGGGCGGTTCCGCGAAAGCCTGCTCTTCACGCATCGCGGCCTGTCCGGCCCCGCGATCCTGCAGGTCTCCTCGTATTGGCAGGACGCGGAGGCTGCGGAGCCGATTCACATCAACCTTCTTCCCGGCGTGGATGCGCGCGCCTGGCTCGCCACGGAGCGCCGTTCCAACGCGACGCTTGCAACGCTCCTCGCCCAGCGCCTGCCCAAGCGGCTCGCGCAGCAGTGGTGCGATGCGCGCGGCATCAGCCTTCCCGTGGTCCAGCTTGCGGATCGCGTCATCGCGGATGCGGTGCGCGACCTCACCGATTGGCAGGTGCAACCCTCGGGCACGCTCGGCTACAACAAGGCCGAGGTGACGCTCGGCGGCGTGGACACCCGCGGTCTATCCTCGAAGACGATGGAAGCGAGCGCCGTGCCCGGCCTCTATTTCATCGGCGAAGCGCTCGACGTGACCGGACACCTGGGCGGCCACAACTTCCAGTGGGCCTGGGCCTCCGGCCACGCCGCCGGCGAAGCAATATGAGGGTCAGACTCCGATATTCAGGGCCGTGAATAAAACCGGGGACAGACCCCATTTTCCACCCAGCGGAAAATTGGGGTCTGTCCCCGGTTTTCACAAATCGAGGGCGAAGGCCTGGTCGCAGCGCGCGGCGAGGTGCTCGCGCTTGATGGGCACGAAGCCGGCGCCGGCGTAGAGCGCGAGCGCTTCCTTCAGGACGGAGGCGGTTTCGAGCTCGACGCGGCGATAGCCGCGATGGCGCGCGAAGGCGAGCGCGCGCTGCAAGAGCCGCCCGCCGATTCCCTGGCCGCGCGCGTCCTTGACGAGGTACATCTTGCGCAGCTCGCACGTCTTGTCGTCGAGCACGAAGACCCCGCAGCATCCCGCAAGGTGCCCGTCGCTTCCCACCGCCACTTCGAACAAACCCCCGCGACGCCGATAGTTCGCATCGATGTCGGCGAGGTCGCTGTCCATTCCCGACGGATCGAGCGCAAGGCCGTACTCTCCCAGGACGCCCCCGATCACGTGGCGGATCGCCGCGGCGTCGGCAGGGCTGGCGCGCCGGATCGAATAGCCGCGGAAGCCGGCCTCGATGCGCGCCTTGCGGTTCTCCTCGGCGCCAAGCCGCTCGAGGAAAGCCGCGGCCGCATCGCGCCGCGCCGCATTCGTGTTCACCGCCCCGGTGTACACCGTCTCGAGATCGAAGCCCTTGGGCAGCGGGGACACCAGGCGCACGCCGGGGTTGGCGAAGATCTCGGTGGTCTGCGTGCAGCCGATCGGCTTTCCCTTCGCTTCGGCCATCGCCCGCATCGCCGTCATGCCGTTCGGAAAAGTCTTCAGTCGCGCGGCCACTTCACCGTGGATGCGAAGCTGCCCGAGCACGTTGGCGAAGTGGATGCCCGCGGTCGCCCGCGTGGGGTCCGGAATGTAGATCGCATCGGCGGCGAGCAGCGCCTTGCGCAGCGCCGCTTCGCTCGACACGTCGATGGCATCGTCGCCCGCGCGCACGGCGATGGCGGTCGGGACCGAGCCCAGGTCGACGCACGTCTCGGGGTCCACGTGCGCCCCGGCGGCAAGATCGGCGATCTGCACATTGGTGAGGATCACCACGTCGCAAGGCTCGCCCGCGCGGAATTTCTCCAGCATCGCGCCCACCGCGCCGAAACTGCCCGCCACCTCGACGTCGGCCTGCTTCGCGACCGCGGTGACGAGGCCCTGCGCCGCGCCCGCGGATACGAATTCAAGCCGCATCGGCTACCGGTCGGCCTTGGCGCCCGAGCTCTTCACGATGCGCGCCCACTTCTCGATGTCCTCGCGCATGAAGTGGGCGAATTCGTCGGGCGTCATCGACATGGATGTGGCACCCTGCTTCGCCCACGCCTCGCGCATCTCGGGCGAATTCACCACGCGCGTGATCTCGGCATTGAGCTTCTCGACGATGGGGCGCGGCGTTCCCGTTGGCGCCATGATGCCGAGCCAGATCACGGTTTCGTAGCCCGGCACGCCCGCCTCGTTGAGCGTCGGAACCTCCGGCATCACCTGTGAGCGCGCCTTGCCCGATGAGGCGAGGGCCTTGAGTTTCCCCGCGCGCACATTGGGCGCCATCGTCGTGATCGCGTCGAACATCATCTGCACCTGGCCGCCGAGGATGTCGGTGCGCGCCCCGGAGCTTCCCTTGTAAGGCACGTGCACGATATCCACGCCCGCCATCGACTTGAAGAGCTCGCCGGCCATGTGGTACGGCGTGCCGGGGCCCGAGGAGGCGTAGTTGAGGCCGCCGGGCTTGGCCTTGGCGAGCGCGATGAATTCCTTGAGCGTCGATGCCGGCACCGACGGGTGCACGACCATCAGGAGGTCGGAATAGTTGACCGGCGCCACCGGGACGAGGTCGCGCATCAGCTGGTAGGGCTTCTCGGCGAAGAGCGACTCGTTGACCGTGTGGGTATTCGACATCATGAGCAGCGTGTAGCCGTCGGGCGGGCTCTTGGCGACCGCATCGGTGCCGACGATGCCGCCGCCGCCGGGCCGGTCCTCGACGACGAAGGCTTGTCCCAGCGCCGCCTGCAGCTTCTCGCCCACGACGCGCGCATAGATGTCGGCCGGGCCTCCGGCGGCGAACGGCACGATGATGCGCACCGGGCGTGACGGATAGGGTTGCGCCAATGCGGCGGTCGCGGAAAGGACCGTGGCAAGGACGGCGAGGGCGTGCAGGTGTCGCATGGTCATTCCTCCCATTTGAAGCTGGCGATGGCGATCGCAGCGAATGCAGCGCTGAATCCTAGCATCACCACGACCGGGGCCAGCGCCGCCTCGATGCCCAGCCCCCGCCACGTCATCGCTTCCATGCCGTCGATCGCCCAGCGCGTGGGGACGACGAGCGTGGCGCTTTGCAGCCACTCGGGAAACACGAAGGTCGGCACCCACGCCCCGCCCAGCATCACCAGGAGCAGCGTGGCGAGGATCGCAAGTCCCCGTGTGGCCTCGGGCGTGCGTCCCAGCGAGGCGAGCAGCAGGCCGAAGGTCGCGGTCATCACCGAGAAGGCCGCGATCACCGCGATGAAGCCCGGCCAGCTGCCGTCGACCCGCACGCCGAAGGCCGCGATCGCCGCGGCGTAGATTCCGGCCATGAGGATCATGGCGATGAGCGTGCCGGAGGCGATGCGGCTGCCCAGCAACAAACCGCGCGAGACGGGTGCGGCGCGCAGGCGCTTCCAGAGGCCAAGCCGGCGCATGAGGAGCACGCCCACGCCCAGGTCGATTCCACTGAAAAGGATGAACTGCACCCCCATGCCGGCGAAGGAATGCGCGAAGCCGTTGTACTTGCGGTTCACGCCCGCCGCGGTGACCTCGTGCTCCTGGGTGGTGAAGGGAATCTCGAAGCCGCCTGTGCGTGCGCCGTTCGTGGAGGCCGTGGCCCGCGACTGCACGCGCGCGACGCTGTCGAGCATCGCGAGGAGGTCGCGGCGCTCGGCCTCGTTCATGATGGAGCTGCGCTCGATTTCCGTGCGCGCGTCGGTGAGCGCCTTCATCCCGCCTTCGCCCGCGCCGAACGCGGTGCGGGTTATCGCTTGCATCGCGTGCTGGGCCAGCAAGCCCTTGACCAACGCCATCGTGATGGACTGCGACGGATCGATGTGCACGGTGATGACCGGCTTGTCTCCCGGCCGGAAGAGGGCGCGCGGGGCGGCTTCGCCGAAACCCCTGGGCAGCACGATCGCGGCGCGCAGCTTGCCGTTGCGCACTTCCTCGATCGCGGCGGGCTCGGCGATCTCGCGCAGCTCGAAATTCGTGTCGCCCTTCATCGCGGCGACGATCTTTTTCGTGACCTCGCTGCCGTCCAGGTCGACGACCGCGACCGGGACGCGCGCGGGTTTCTTGGGCGCGCCCCCCATCACCGCGCCGAAGAAAGCGGCGATGAGGATCGGCGCGGCGAGCGTGATCATGAGCGCCCGGCGATTGGACAGGTAGAGAGTGAGGTCGGTGCGCACGAGCGCGGCGAGTGGCGACATGGTCAATCCCTCAGTTGGCGGCCGGTGAGATGCAGGAACACCGATTCGAGCGTGGCGCCGCTGGAGCGCACCTTGCGCGCGCGCAGGCCGTGCGCGGCGAGCGCGGCCAACGCGGCCTCGTCGACCGCGCCCTCGATCTCGACCGTGGTCGTGATCCCCTCCGGCGCGAGGCGGCGAAGGCCCTCGCGCGTGTCCGCGGCGATGACCTTGCCGTGGTCGATGATCACGATGCGGTCGCAGAGCCGCTCGGCCTCTTCCATGTTGTGCGTGGTGTACAGCAGCGCCTTGCCGCGCGCGCGCTGCGACTCGAGGTTCTCGAAGATCGCGTTGCGGCTCTGCGGGTCCACGCCCACGGTGGGCTCGTCGAGCAGCAACACCTCGGGATCGTGGACCAGCGCACAGGCGATGTTGAGGCGCCGCTTCATCCCGCCGCTGAAGGTTGCCGGCTTGTCGCGCGCGCGATCGGTGAGGCCGACGAGGTCGAGCGCCG
>JBGOST010000134.1:0-6466 GCA_041476125.1 Usitatibacter sp.
CGCGGACCCCAAGCTCGCGCGCAATGACGAGCGTGACGTTGAACAGCTGTGCAGCGGTCTCGAGATCCCCTTCCACGCGATGGAACTGCGCCATCACGCTGTTCGCGGCAGCGAGGCCGCGCTTGTCGCCCAGCTGGCGCGCCAGCGTGAGCGCCATGTCGAGATGCTTGCGCGCGGTCGGCATGAAGCCCTGCCCGAGGCAGGACATGCCCAGCAGCTGCAGGGCTGCCGCTACGCGCGGCCTGTCGTTCAGCTCATGGGCGATGGAGAGGCTTTCCTCGAGGTAGGACTGTGCCTCGGAATAGCGACCCAACAGGAACGCGAGCTGCCCGGCATCGTGGAGCGCCCGGCAGCGCGGGGCGTTGCGCTTCGGCGGCCGCGCAAGCGCTTCCACGGTCGTCGAGAGCGCCAGCTGCAGCAAGCCGCGGCTGATCCAGTAGATCTTGGTCGAGGTGACGAGCTTGAGTCCCAGCTCGGCGCCATCTTCGGCGTGGTCGCACCAGGCGTGGGCCGCAAGGAGGTTGTCGCGCTCGAGATCGACGCGCGCGAGCCACACGCCTTGAGCCGGTCCCATGAGCTGCGGCCGCGCCGTTTGCGCGAAGGACAGGTAGAAGTCGAGGTGGCGCGTGCGTATCTCGTTGGCTTCACCCGAAGAATCGAGCCGCTCCTGCGCGTATTGCCGCACCGTCTCCAGCAGGCGATAGCGCTCGCTCGCCGCGTCGAGCTCCACCAGCGATTTCTCGACCAGGTGCGTGAGGATGTCGAGCACGTCGCTCTGGTCGTCGATGGAATCGGCGCACACCGCCTCGGCCGCCTCGAGCGTGAAGCCGCCCGCGAACACCGCCAGGCGCCGGAAGAGGGCGCGCTCGGCGGCGAAGAGCAGATCGTGGCTCCAGTCGATCGAAGCCCTCAGCGTCTGCTGCCGCGGCAGCGCGGTCGTATCCCCGTCCGTCAGCACGCGGAAACATTGGTCGAGTCGGTCGGCGATCTTCTCCGCCGACAACGAACGCATGCGCGCGGCCGCGAGCTCGATCGCAAGCGGAATGCCGTCGAGGCGCCGGCAGATATCGGCGACCGCGACCGCGTTACGCGGCGAGAGCGCGAAGTCCGGCTGCACCGCCGTGGCGCGCTCGACGAAAAGGCGCACGGCATCGAACTTCGCGAGCGCCTCGACCCCGCTCACTTTCCTCGAATCCGGAGCGGCGAGCGCGGGAACCGGGTAGGTCTTCTCGCCGGCGATGCGCAGGGGCTCGCGGCTGGAAGCGAGGACCTTCACTTTCGGCCCGGCCTTCAGGAGCTCCTTGGCGAGCTCGGCGCACCCCTGCACCAGGTGCTCGCAGTTGTCGAGGATGACGAGCATCTGGCGATCCTGCACGTGCTTCACCAGCGCCTCGAGCACCGGGCGCCCCGCTTCCTCCTTCACGCCGAGCACCGAGGCCACGGCCTGGGGCACGCGCCATTCGCCGGCGAGGGGGGCCAGCTCGACGAACCACACGCCGTCGGGAAAGTCGCCGAGCACCTCGGAGGCGAGCTGCAGCGAAAGGCGCGTCTTCCCGGTGCCGCCCACGTTCGTGAGGGTCACCATGCGCGAGCTCGCCAGGTGTTCCTTCAGCTCGGCCAGCTCGCGCTCGCGGCCGATGAAGCTGTTGAGCTGCGCGGGCAGGTTGTGGTTGCGCGGAGGCGAGGTAACCGCCGCCTCCGCCGCCTCGACCGGGAGCGTGAAGCGAAAGCCCCGTCCCGGGACCGTCGCCACCGACTGGGCCCCGAGGATCTTGCGCAGTGTGGAGACCTGCACGTGAAGGTTGTTCTCCTCGACGACCAGTCCGGGCCAGACGAGGTCGAACAGCTCGTCCTTGGTCACCACCCGGTCGCGGCGGTCGATCAACGCCATCAGCACGTCGAAGGCGCGCGCGCCCAACGCCGCGGGCCGGCCTGCGACAAGCAGCTGCCGTTCGGCCGGGCGGACCTCGACTTGCCCGAAGCGGTAGGTATGCGTCAAGTGCCTCCTTTTGGCGCGAAAAAGGGCATTGCGCACCAGCATGTTACGCGCTAGGCGCGACTTTTAGAACGTTTTAGGGCGGCTAAAGGACCGCGATGCCCTTCGAGGCAGAGAGTTCGTCTCCGCAGGACCCGACAAACAACCTATCCAGGAGATGAACATGAACAAGCGTGCCCAACTGCTTTCCCTCGCAACTTTCACTGCCCTTTCGCTGCTTTCCACCGCGCCGCGCGCCGACAACGACCCGTACATCGTCGCCGACGCCGGTTACAACCGGACCGAAGATCGCATCGCGCCGCTGAGCTGCGCCGAGGCGACGAAGGCCGCCTGGTTCTATCGCCAGCTCCAACTCACCGACGGCGACACCTCGCCGGACTTCCCGAAACCCGCCGAGTGCCAACCCGAGATGGTTGCGCAAGGCGATGACGCGAAATAGCACGAAGAACAGGCGCGGCTCCGGTATCCACCGGCCGCGCCTCCAATCCCCAAGGAGCCCGCAATGGACGCAGTCCATGAAGTCCCGGATCTCGATCCCCGAAGGGACACAGTGGCGTGCGCCGCGCTGCTTCTGGCCATGGTGATCAGCGCGATCTGCGCGGCGTTCGTCATCGACTTCGACGTCGAGGCGGGCGCCGCACCGATCAAGTACCAGACCGTGACGCCCGCGCGTTGCGTGTCTCGCGGCGTTTCCATCCTTTGAACGCGCGAGGAACCGAAATGCTCACGAACCTGAAACGCCTGGAAGCGGTCTTCGCCCCGGGGCTCGCCGCAGTCTTGCTATGCGCGTGCGCCGCCTATCCCGACGATACCCGCCGCCGTTCCCCGTTTCCCGAAATAGCCCCGGACACGATGACCGCGGCAGCGGATCCCACAGGAGGGCACCATGGTTGACGACCTGAGGAACCACCAGGCGGCGCCCACCGCCGAAGAGCGCGGCTGGATGGAGTTCGACCCGTTCCTCTTCGTGCTCAAGCTCGCCGCCGTGGCGGTGCTCGGCATCATGATCGGCGTGTACGCCGGCTTGCTCGCCGACCCCGACGTGCGCACCGCGACGGTGGAAAGCGCCCGCTAGCGGCGTTTGTCCTGGATCGCCTTCGCGCGCTTCCTCATCGCGTCGGCTTCGGGCTTCTTCTTGAGCGCGTCCAAGGCGGATGCGTAGCCCTCGAGGATGCTCCCCACCACCGGATGGTCGGGCCCATTCGCCTTCTCCATGATCGCAAGCGAGCGCTTGTACGCCTCCACGGCTTCGGCGGGGCGGCCGAGCGACGAATACACGCCGCCCAGGTTGTAGAGCGTGTTGGCGACCGAAGGATGGTTCGGCCCTCCCGCGCGCTCCTGCATCTCGAGCGCCCTCTTGAAGTCTCTCTCGGCGTCGGCGAAGCGGCCCGCGCGCGCCTCGACCGCGGCGAGGTTGTTCAGCCCCTGCGCCACGCTCGGATCCTGCGGAGCGGCCTTCATGTTGATGTCGAGGGCGCGGCGGTAATTGTCCGCGGCTTCGGGGAAGCGGCTCTGGTGCGCGCGCAGCGTTCCCAGGTTGTTCAGCGCCTCGGCGAGATTGCGCTGGTACTTGGCGTCGGCCCGCGACAGCACCGCCACGGCACGCTCCAGGCGCGGCTGCGCCTCCTCGAGCTTGCCTTCCGCGAGGTAGGTCTCGCCGACGAGCCTTAGCGCGCTGCCCACCTCGGGATGGTCTTTCCCGAGCCCGGTTTCGAAGATCTGCAGCATCCGCGCGTATTGCTCGCGCGCCTGCGCCTGCTTGCCCTGCTGGCGATAGATGAAGCCGAGGTTGCCAAGGTTTTTGGTGATCCCCGCCTTGGCGCCTTCCTTCTCGGCGAGGGCCAATCCCAGCTTGAAGTTCTTCTCCGCGTCCGCGAGGCGGTTCTCGCGAAAGGCCGAGTAGCCCGCGTCGGTGGCCACTTTCCAGTCTTCCGCCGCCTGTGCGCCGGCGCACAGACCCAGCATCACGCAAGCACCCATCATTGCCCTGGCCAACATTTCCTTCACGTCTTCTCCCGGAGTTGCACCGCTCGATTGCCATGGTAGCGTGAACTTCGGCATCCGCGCCCAGTCTGGTGCTAGGACGAACTGGAGCGTGGTCCCGATGAAAAGATTTCTGCTTGCCGCTGTTTCCCTTTGTTTGCTGCCCGCGGGCGCGACACTAGCTGCCGAGCTGCCAGACTTTTCGGCGGACATGGAGGCGCGCAAGAACGCCAGAAGCTATGCGATTCCCGCCGCGGAAATCGTCGGCTTCGACTTTCTCCTGAACCAGTTCGACCGCCGCTACTTCGGGTGCTGCGATTTCGACAGCAACGCGCGCACGATCCGCAGCAACCTGAGCAGCCGCTGGAACGTCGACCGCGATCCTTTCCTCGTGAACCAGCTGGGGCACCCGTACCAGGGCGCGACGTATCACGGCATCGCACGGTCCTCAGGCCTCGGATTCTGGCCGTCGCTCGCGTACACGTTCGTGGGAAGCGCTTTCTGGGAGATCGCCGGGGAGTCGACGCCGCCGTCGATCAACGACCAGATCACGACCGGAATCGGGGGTGCCTTTCTCGGCGAAGCGCTCTTCCGGATGGCCAACCTGGTGCTCGAACGCGAAAGCAACACGCCCATGTGGCTGCGCGAAATCGCCGCCGCCGCGATCTCGCCGCCGGTGGGATTCAACCGCCACGCGTTCGGCGATCGCTTCCGGACGCCGTTCGCGAGCCGCGAGCCGCTCTACTTCACCCGCCTGCAGCTGGGCTTCAGTGGCACCGCGGGCAACGATTCGGGCGTCACGACGACGAAGCTGCGCCGCAACGAGGCTCTCGCCGATTTCTTCCTCGACTACGGCTTGCCGGGCAAGCCCGACTACCAATACACGCGCCCGTTCGACTACTTCAGCTTCCAGGCCACGGCCACCAGCGCCAACAAGATCGAGAACGCGATGACGCGCGGGATCCTGCTCGGCAAGGGGTACACGGTGGGCGACAACTATCGCGGGGTGTGGGGGCTCTATGGGAGCTACGACTACATCGCCCCGCAGCTCTTCCGCGTGTCGAGCACTTCGCTTTCGCTCGGCACCACCGCGCAGTGGTGGTTGTCGGATTCGATCGCATTGGTCGGGACGGTGATGGGGGGCGGCGGCTACACGGCTGCGGGGTCGATCCGCGGCGGCGAGAACGAGTTCAACTACGGTGTGGCGCCGAGCGTGCTCGTGGCGTTGCGGCTCGTCTTCGGCGACACGGCCGCCCTCGACCTGACCGGGCGCGAGTACTACATCAGCCGGGTGGGGGCGACGCAGCGCGGGGGGCACGAGAACATCGGCCGTGCCGACCTTGCGCTCACCGTGCGCGTCTACAAGCAGCACGGCCTCACCATCAAGTACCTCGGCAACCGCCGCGATGCCTACTATCCCGACCTCGGCGACCGAACCCAGCAACGCCAGACCGTCGGGCTCTTCTACACGTTCATCGGGCATAACCGCTTCGGCGTCGTCGAGCACCAGCGCCGATAGAGGGTAATCAATTCCTACACAACAAATAGATTTTCTAACCCCCCACCCGAGGGCCCCAACTACGGTCTAACGGGGGCCTACAACTCGGAGAACAAAATGTCCCTCGGCCTGATCATCCTCATCGTCCTCGTCCTGATCCTCGTCGGCGCCATCCCGACCTGGCCCCACAGCCGCAGCTGGGGTTACGCGCCCAGCGGCACCGTCGGCTTGATCGTCGTCATCCTGCTCATCCTTTTGCTGCTCGGGAAGATATAGATTCCTCCCTCTCCCTTGCTCGGACGAGGGAGAGCCCCCAAGGGGGGAGAGGGTCAGAGTTTTCGCGAGTAAACCTCGTCGAAGATCCTTTCCAGCACCCGGTGGACGCCTCTTAGGGCGTCCACTACTTTTTTCGCCCAGTCGAAATACTCCCGCACCCGGCTCTTCGGCCAGGTCTTCGGCGGCGATGCCCCCATGTCCCGCAGGTTGCAGATCTTGTCGGCGAGCTTCACGAGCTTCGCCTCGCGCGAGATGTGCGGCGCATGCTCGATCTGCAGGTGCTTCCTCTGCGCCTTGGGCAGAGCCTTGTCGTCGGTCACTTCCAGCACGATGCGCGCGACCTTCGCACCGAAGCGCTTGCGAATCTCGGCCGGCGTCGTTTCGGTGTCCTCGATCGTGTCGTGCAGGAGTGCCGCGCAGATGACCGCGGGCTCGTGCACCTTGCCTTCGCGCCACAGCACGGTGGCGAGCGCGATCGGGTGGTTGATGTAGGGCGAGGCCTCGAGGTCCTTGCGGCGCTGGTCGCGGTGCTTGTGCGCGGCGAATTGCAGCGCTTCGAGGATAATGCCAACGGGATCGTTCACTTCAATGCCCGAGGATCTTCGACAGGAAATCCTTGGTCCGCTCGCTCTTCGGGTGGCTGAAGAACTCGCCGGGCGGGGCTTCCTCGACGATCTGGCCCTGGTCCATGAAGATGACGCGGTTGGCGACCG
>JBGOST010000135.1:0-6377 GCA_041476125.1 Usitatibacter sp.
CAGATCGACATCATGATCGGCGAGGGCCCCGCGGCGCGATCGGTGAAGCTCGACCTCCCGCCCTTCACGCTGATCGGCGCCACGACGCGCGCCGGGATGCTCACCAACCCGCTGCGCGACCGTTTCGGCATCGTGGCGCGCCTCGAATTCTATTCGCCCGAGGAGCTCACCCAGATCGTGCATCGCTCCGCGCGCCTGCTGAACGTCGCAATCGACGCGGGCGGTGCGCTGGAGATCGCCCGCAGGGCCCGCGGCACGCCGCGCATCGCCAACCGGCTCTTGAGGCGCGTGCGCGATTTCGCCGAGGTGAAGTCGACCGGGCTGGTGACGGTCGAAGTCGCGGACACGGCGCTGCGCATGCTCGACGTCGACGCCATCGGGCTCGACCTCATGGACCGCAAGCTGCTCGCCGCGGTGATCGAGAAGTTCGGCGGCGGGCCGGTCGGCGTGGAGAACCTCGCCGCCGCGATCGGCGAGGAGCGCGATACCATCGAGGACGTGCTCGAGCCCTTCCTCATCCAGCAGGGCTACCTGCAGAGGACCTCGCGCGGGCGCATCGCCACCGCGCTCGCCTACCGTCATTTCGGGTTGACTCTCGAAGTCCCGGGTCGCGGCCCCGACCTGTTCGACTCCGCCGCCAAGGGCGGGTCCGATTCTGCCGGCGCCAAGGGCGGCCCCGTCGCATGAGCCGCATCGCGGTCAAGCCCACGCTGCAACCGGAGCTCTTCATCTACTCCTTCCCGGTGCGCGTCTACTTCGAGAACACCGATGCCGGCGGGGTGGTGTACCACGGCGAGTACCTGAAGTTCCTCGAGCGATCGCGCACCGAATGGCTGCGCCACCTGGGATTCGACCACCAGGCGCTCGCACGTAATCACCGCGTGCTCTTCATCGTGTCCTCGCTCGCCATCGAGTTCGTGAAGCCGGCGCGGCTGGACGACACGGTCGCGGTGAGCGTGAAGCTCGAATCCCTCGGCAAAGTCCGCTGCGTGTTTGCCCAGGAGATCCGCCGCGAGGACGAGGTACTGGTGAAGGCGAAGGTCACAGTGGCGAGTGTGAACTCCGAAAGCTTCAAGCCGATCGAGATCCCCGAGGCCCTGCGCAAGAAAATGGAGGCGTCGTTGTGATTGTCAGCCACGATCTCACCATCCTGTCGATGATCCTGAACGCGAGCATCGTCGTGAAGGTCGTCATGGCGATCCTGGTGCTCGCCTCGATGTTGTCGTGGACCTACATCTTCATGAAGCTCTTCGCCATCCGCCGGACGCGCCGGCAGGCCGACGAGTTCGAGCGCGAGTTCTGGGGTGGCTCCGACCTCGTCGGTCTGTACCAGCGCGCGGCCACCGGGCGCTACCCTGCCGTGGGCATGGAGCGCATCTTCGAGGCGGGATTCAAGGAATTCCTCAAGCTGAAGGGCCGCCCCGGATCCGACCTCTCCGCGCTCCTCGATGGAACGCGCCGCGCCATGAAGGCGACCTACCAGCGCGAGATGGACGTGCTCGAGTCGCACCTGTCGTTCCTCGCGACGGTGGGTTCCGTGAGCCCCTATATCGGCCTGCTCGGGACGGTGTGGGGCATCATGAATGCGTTTCGCGGCCTCTCCAACGTGGCGCAGGCCACCCTCGCGCAGGTCGCCCCCGGCATCGCCGAGGCGCTGGTGGCCACCGCGATCGGCCTCTTCGCCGCCATTCCGGCGGTCATCGCCTACAACCGCTTCACCCACGACATCGACCGCCTTGCGGGCCGCTACGAGAGCTTCATGGAGGAGCTGCAGAACATCCTGCAGCGCCAGGCGCACCTGCCGGAGCGCGATGCGACCGACACGGTCGCGCAGAGGCCCCGCTAGATGCGCAGGACGCGCCGCTCGATGAGCGAGATCAATGTCGTGCCGTACATCGACGTGATGCTGGTGCTGCTCGTGATCTTCATGGTGGCGGCCCCCCTCATCAATCCCGGCCAGATCGACCTGCCGCAGGCCGCGCAGAAGCTCGATCCCGCGGTCGCTCCCCTGGAGGTGCGCGTGCGCGCCAACGGCGACCTGCTGGTCGTCGACCGCAACGCCTCCGCCGAGGAGCTTCGCGTCAACCGCGCACAGCTCGTCGATTTCGTGCGCTCCGCGCAACGCTCGCATCCGGACCAGGCGGTGGTGATCGCGGGCGATCGCAGCGTGCGTTACGAGGAGATCCTGAAGGTCCTGGACCTGCTGCAGCAGAACCAAGTGAAGCGCGTTGGATTGCTGGCCCGCCCGGCCTCGTGAAGCCGACGCAGTACAGAACGAGCCAACGGCAAGAACCCCGGCAGCCGGGAAGCATCGGCGCCATGTTCCTCGCGGTGCTGGTGCACGCCGCGTTCTTCTCGCTGATCGTCCTCGGCGTCACATGGCAGAGCCGGCCGGCGCCACCCGTTCAAGCAGAACTCTGGGACAAGCTTCCGCCCGCGCCCGTGGCCAAAGCGCCCGAGCCCAAGGCCGAGCCCCAACCGCCCGCTCCCCAACCGCCCAAGACGGAGCCGAAGCCGGTAGAGGAAAAGGCGCAGCCCCCCAAGCCCGATCCGGCCATCGCGAGGAAGCTCGAGCGCGAAAAGCGCGAGGCGGAAAAGCGCGAGAAGCTCGAGCGCGAGCGCATCGAGAAGAAGAAGGAAGACGAAAAGAAGAAGCGCGAGGACGAGAAGCGCCGGCAGGATGAGGAACGCACCCGGGTGGAGGTGGAAAAGGCCCGCGCGGCGGCAACTGCGGCGCGCAAATCCGAGGTCGACCGCTACATCGACGGCATTAGGGCTAAAATCCGCGGCAGGGCGAACGTGCCCGACACCGTGACCGGCAATCCCGAGGTTCACGTGCTCATACGCATCCTGCCCGGCGGAGAGGTGCTCGACATAACGATCACGAAGCGCAGCGGCAACCCCACGTACGATAACGCGATCGAAAGGGCCATCCGCAGCGCCGCGCCGCTGCCGGTTCCGCCCCCCAATTCGGAACTTTTCCCCCAATTCCGCGACCTTAACCTCAACATCCGGCACGAACGCTAGCCTCGTGCCCCTTCCGACCCCATGAAGCGATCCTTCCTTTTCCTCGGAGTCCTGCTGCTAGCGCTGTGTGCGCGGGCGCAGCTCACCATCGACATCACGACGAGCGGCGGCCGCCAGGTCCCGATCGCCGTCATGCCCATGGCCGGCGATGCCTCGCAACCCCAGTCGGTGAGCGACGTGATCGCCGCGGACCTCGGGCGCACCGGGCTCTTCCGCATCGTGAATACCGGCGGAGTGACCCCGTTGCCCACCGAGCCCTCGGAGGTGAACTTCGCCGACTGGACCGCGCGCAGCGCCGAGGCTCTCGTGATCGGCAAGGTCGAGAACGTCTCCGAGGGGCGCGTCGAGGTGCGCTTCCGTCTCTTCGACGTGCAGAAGCAGGGGCAGCTCGCGAGCTATTCGTACGTCGTGGCGCCGGCGCAGCTGCGCGCCACCGCGCATCGCATCGCCGACGTGATCTACGAGCGCCTCACCGGCGACAAGGGCGTCTTTTCGACCAAGATCACCTACGTGGTGAAGCGCGGGCGGCGCTATGAGCTGCAGGTCGCCGACGCCGATGGCTTCAATGCGCAATCGGTGCTCGCGTCCAACGAGCCCATCATGTCGCCGTCATGGTCGCCCGACGGCAGCCGCCTCGCCTACGTGTCGTTCGACGTGAAGAAACCGATCGTCGTGGTGCAGAACCTGGCGCAGGGCACCACGCGCGTGGTCGCGAACTATCGCGGCAACAACAGCGCCCCCGCCTGGTCCCCCGACAGCCGCGTGCTCGCCGTGGCCCTGACGAAGGACGGGCTCACGCAGATCTATCGCATTCCCGCCGCAGGCGGCGATGCCGAGCGCCTCACCGAATCGAGCGGGATCGACACGCAGCCCGCGTTCTCCCCCGACGGCCAGTGGATCGCATTCACCTCGGACCGCGGCGGCTCGCCGCAGGTCTACCGCATGCCCGCGGCCGGAGGCCCCGCGCAGCGCCTCACGTTCGAGGGCACGTACAACGTGGGCCCGCGCTTCAGTCCCGACGGCAAGACGCTCGCATTCGTGCAGCGCGACGGCGGGCGCTACCGCATCGCTTCGCTCGAGCTCGCCACCGGGCAGGTGACGGTGCTAACCGACGGCATCCTCGACGATTCCCCCAGCTTCGCGCCCAACGGTAAAATGATCCTCTATGAGGCGCAGGTGGGGGGACGCGGCCAGCTGGCCGCCGTCTCGGGCGATGGACGCGTCCGCCAGCGGCTGACTTCCGCGGCAGGAGACGTCCAGGATCCCGCGTGGGGTCCGATGCCAACCAATTGACCGGGGCGCAGAATCCCGGAAGGAAACCGTGCTCATCCGCAACAAGGAGAATCGACATGAAGAAAGCCGCTCTGTATCTCATCGTGGTTGCCGTGGCAGCCGCTTGCAGCAGTCAGGAAGTGAAGCATGAGCCGACGGTGAGCGATCGCTCGACCGCGGTTCCTCCGACCACGGCAGGAGGCAGCTCCTCGACGACACGCCCGACCCCGAGCGCCGATTCGATGCGCGGCAACCCGCTCACCGACCCCAACAGCCCGCTCGCCAAGCGCAGCGTCTACTTCGAATTCGATTCCAACGCGGTGAAGGACGAGTTTCGCGGCTTGGTCCAGGCGCACACCCGCTACATGACCGACAAGCGCGACACCCGCATCCGCATCGAGGGCAATTGCGACGAGCGCGGCAGCCGCGAGTACAACCTCGCGCTCGGCCAGCGCCGCGCCGAGGCGGTGAAGAAGGTGATGACGGTGCTGGGCGTGTCCGATGGCCGCATCGAGACCACCAGCTACGGCGAGGAGAAGCCGGCGGCGGCTGGCCACGACGAGGGGTCGTGGGCGCAAAATCGCCGTGCCGACATCAAGTACCCGGGTGAGTAGGCGGGCCGCGGCGATGCGCCGGTGGCTCGCCGCCGGCGCCCTCGCCGCAGCGAGCGCGCTTCCCGCGCAGGCGGGCCTCTTCGATGACGAGGAAGCGCGCCGCCGTATCGAGCTGCTGCGCAAGGAGCTCATGCAGCAGGGCCTCGACAACGAGGCCCGCATCGCGCGTCTCGAGGAAAGCATCCGCAACATCGGCGTGATCGAGCTCGTGCGGCAGCTAGAGCAGATCAACACCGAGATGGCGCGCTTGCGGGGTCAGCTCGAGGTCCTCGGCAACGAGAACCAGCAGATACAGAAGCGCCAGCGCGATTTCTACCTCGACCTGGATTCGCGCCTGAAGCGCCTCGAAGGCGGCGGTGCCCCGAGCACCTCCGTGCCGCCGGTGGACCTCGGCGTGGGGAGCGCGGCGAGCGCCAACGCCGGCCCGCCGAGGGCGCCGACAAGGGAAGAGCAGGCGCGCGAGATCAAGGCCTACGACGCGGCGTCGAACCTGTTTCGCCGCAACGACTTTGCTTCCGCGGTCGACGCTTTCCGCGCCTTCGTGAAGGACTATCCGGCGAGCCCGCTCGCGGCGAATGCGCATTACTGGATCGGAATCAGCTACGCCAACATGCGCGACTACCGCGCCGCGTTGGCCGCGCAGGAGGAGCTGCTCGCAAAGTATCCGCAGTCCCCCAAGGCGCCCGACGCGTTGCTTGCCATCGCCGCGATCCAGGCGGAGCAGGGCGACACGGGCAGCGCTCGCAACACGCTCGAGGACATCATCGCGCGTTTTCCCACCTCGGAAGCCGCCGGCAAGGCCCGTACGCGCCTCACCGCGCAGCGCCGCTAGAAAACTCTCCCTCTCCCTTGGGAGAGGGTCGGGGAGAGGGTCATCATGAAGTCCGCGGTCGTCCTTCTTTCGGGGGGCCTCGATTCGGCCACCGTCCTCGCCATGGCGCGGGAGGACGGGTGGCGCTGCCACGCGCTTTCCGTGGACTACGGGCAACGCCACCGCGTCGAGCTCGAGGCCGCCGCGCGCGTGGCGCGCGCGCTGGGCGCCGTGGAGCACCGCGTGGTCGCCTTGAACCTGGGCCTCTTCGGCGGATCGGCGTTGACCGACCCGTCCATCGCGGTGCCCAGCGCTCCCAGCGCCGGCATTCCCGTCACCTACGTGCCGGCGCGCAACACCATCTTCCTCGCGCTCGCCCTCGCGTATGCCGAGGTGACGAATTCGGACGCGATCTTCACCGGCGCCAATGCCGTCGACTATTCGGGTTATCCCGATTGCCGGCCCGAATTCCTGGCGGCATTCGAGAATCTCGCCAACCTGGCTACGCGCCGCGCAGTGGAGGGTGCCCCGATCAAGATCGAGGCGCCCATCGTGCGCATGAGCAAGGCCGAGATCATCCGCCGCGGCCACGCGCTCGGCGTCGATTTCGCTCTCACGGTGTCGTGCTACAACGCCGATGCCGGGGGCAGCGC
>JBGOST010000136.1:0-6375 GCA_041476125.1 Usitatibacter sp.
ATTAGTGCAGCGTGTGCGCGGGCGGGGCGGGCTGCTCGGCGCGCTGCGGCGCCTCGGGGGCGGCGCAGGCGTGGTGCACGACCATGCGCCAGCCGCTCTCGCCGAGCTCGTAGACGTTGGTGGCGAAGATCATGTTCACCGGCGATTGCTCACCCGGCGCGGCGATCATCTCGATCACGCTGTGGACCGAGACCGTCTGGCCGTTGAAGCGGCGCGCCTCGGTGGTCCGCACCCGAAGCTGCGAGCCGCCGGTGAAGATCTGCAGCCAGCTCTCGCGCACCGCCTCGAATCCCGTCAATCGCGGCCCCTGCGGGTGGACGCAGACGATGTCGTCGGTCTCCGCCCAGACCGCCATCATCGAGGCGATGTTGGCGCGCTCGAAAGCGTCGTAGAACGCGTTCTCCGCGTCTTCCGGCGTGGGAAAGAGCTTGCTGCGGGTGCGGGGCATCGCGGGTGGCGGAGGTAGCGGCGAGCGAATGATACCAAAGGCATAATGTGCGCTTCCCCGCACTTTTTTTCCCGCCGAGATTGCCATGATCAAGTTCTTCGTGAACGGCGACCAAGCCGAGTTCAACGCTTCCCCCGATACGCCGCTGCTCTGGGCGCTGCGCGATTTCTACAACCTCACCGGCACCAAGTACGGCTGCGGCATGTCGCTGTGCGGCGCGTGCACGGTGCACGTGAACGGCGAGCCGACGCGAGCGTGCGTGACCCCGGTGTCTTCGCTCGAAGGCAAGCGAGTGGTCACCATCGAGGGGATCTGGTCGACTTCGCGCGCCCCGGTGGCGCGCGCGGTCAAGGCCGCCTGGATCGACAAGGACGTCGTCCAGTGCGGCTACTGCCAATCGGGCCAGGTGATGGCGGCGATCGCGCTCCTGACCAGGAACGCGTCGCCCTCGGATGCGGACATCGATGCGGCGATGAGCGGCAATATTTGCCGCTGCGGGACGTACCAGCGCGTGCGCGAGGCGATCAAGAGCGCGTCGGCGTCGCTGAAGAAAGCCTGAGGAGCGCGCCATGAGAAAACTCGCTTCGCAGCCTCGCCGGCACTTCCTCAAGTCCGCCTCCGCCCTCACGGGGGGCCTCGTCATCTCCTTCTGGCTGCCGGGGGGCGGCGGGCGCATGGCGTTCGCGCAGGCGCCCACGCCGCCCGCGGTTGCGCCCAACGCTTTCCTGCGCATCGGCAAGGATGGCACGGTGACCGTGATCGTCAAGCACCTGGAGTTCGGGCAGGGTGTGACCACGGCGCTGCCCATGATCCTGTGCGAGGAGCTCGAGTGCGACTGGGGCAAGGTGCGCTACGAGCTGGCGCCTGCGGGCGCGCAATACGCGCACACCGCCTTCGGCATGCAGATGACGGGCGGATCCTCGAGCGTCTGGAATTCCTACGACCAGCTGCGCACGGTCGGCGCGCAGGCGCGCACCATGCTCATGCAGGCGGCGGCCGACCAATGGAAGGTCAAGCCCGCGGAGGTGCGCGCCGAGAAAGGGTTCGTGCTCGGCCCCGGCGGCAAGAAACTCTCCTATGGGCAGCTCGCCGACGCGGCCGGGAAGCTTCCGGTGCCCGACAAGGTCGCGCTCAAGCCGGCGAAGGACTTCAAGCTGATCGGCAAGCCCACGCGCCGTATCGATTCCGCGGAGAAGGTCGACGGCAGCGCCCGGTTCGGCATGGACGTCAAGCGCAACGATTTGCGCACGGCGCTGGTCGCGCACTCGCCGACCTTCGGCGGGCACGCGAAGTCGATGAACACCGAGAAAGTGAAGACCGTGCCGGGCGTGACGCACGTCGTGCAGATCTCGACGGGGGTGGCCGTGCTCGCCACCCATTTCTGGGCGGCCAAGAAGGGCCGCGATGCGCTCGAGGTCGATTGGGAGCCCGGGCCCAACGCGTCGCTTTCCAGCGCGGAGATGAAACGCCAGTTCCTCGAGACCGCGAAGACCCCCGGCAAGGTCGCGAAGCAGTCCGAGAATCCCGAGGCGATCAAGTCCGCGGCGAAGACCCTCGTCGCCGAATACACCGTTCCGTTCCTTGCCCATGCACCAATGGAGCCCCTCAACTGCACCGTCGAAGTGCGCGAAGGCGGCGCGGAAATCTGGGTGGGGTCGCAATTCCAGAGCGTGGACCTCGCCGCGGCGGCGCGCACGCTGGGCCTGAAACCCGAGCAGGTGACGCTGCACACGATGCTCGCCGGCGGCGGTTTCGGCCGGCGCGCCAACCCGGTGTCGGACTACGTCGTCGAGGCGTGCGAGATCGCGCAGCGCGCCAAGGTCCCGGTGAAAGTCGTCTGGACGCGCGAGGACGACATTCGCGGCGGCTTCTACCGCCCGCTGTATGTGCACCGCGTCGAAGTCGGGCTCGACGCCAAGGGCAACGTCGCCGCCTGGAACCACGCGATCGTGGGGCCGTCGATCGTCGCCAACACCGCGTTCGAAGCGATGCTGGTGAAGGATGGCATCGATCCCACGACCACCGAAGGGGTCGCGGACACGCCTTACACGCTGCCCAACATGCAGGTCATGCTCCACACGGTGAATACGCCGGTTCCGGTGCTGTGGTGGCGCTCGGTGGGCAATTCGCACACCGCCTTCGTGATGGAGACCATGATCGACGAGATCGCAGGCGCCTCCGGCAAGGATCCGGTCGCGCTGCGCCGCGAGCTGCTCTCGGGCAAGCCGCGGATGCTCCAGGTGCTCAATCTCGCCGCGTCGAAGTCGGGATGGGGTTCCGCGCTTCCGAAAGGGCGCGCGCGCGGCATCGCGATCCACGAGTCCTTCAACAGCGTCTGCGCGCAGGTGGCCGAGGTGTCGCTGGAAGGCAACGACATCCGCGTCCACAAGGTGACCGCCGCGTTCGATTGCGGGCTGGTGGTCAATCCGCTCACCGTCGAGGCGCAGCTGCAGAGCGCGATCGCCTTCGGGCTGTCGGCCGCGCTCTTCGGCGAGATCACCATCAAGGACGGCCGTGTCGAGCAGTCCAACTTCCACGACTACCGCGTGCTGCGCATCAACGAAATGCCGAAGGTCGAGGTGCACCTGGCCCCGGGCGGCGACAAACCCACCGGCGTGGGCGAGCCGGGCGTGCCTCCCGTGGCGCCGGCGGTGGCCAACGCTCTCTTTGCCCTCACGGGCAAGAGGGCGCGCGACCTGCCGCTGGCAGCGACGAAGCGCGGCTAGCGATGGTTTTGAACCGGCATTTTCGAAATCCGCGACGATTTGTCGTTTCAGGCATTGAAATTGCATTGTTTTACCCGCAGCTTTGACCGGCCGACACTGCGCCCGGGGGGAAACCCTGCGGAGATCCGGCGGTCGTAGTAGAGCCAACCGGGAGCGGGCATGTCCAACCACTGGTACAAGAGACTTTGGAAAATCCTGAGCAACCCGACTCTCGACGTGATCGTGGCCATGGTCGTGGTGATCCTGGCCGCGTGGATCGTGATCGAAAGCGAGACGCAGCAGAAGCATCCCTACCCCGTCCTTTTCGGAAACAGGTAGCCCGCAACTTCGCCTTCGCCATCGCCGCCGTCGTGATCGGCGGCTGCGCCTACCTCTCCGAGAGGCAGGGCGAGCTCATCTTCCGCCCCTCGAAGGACATGTGGCGCGGATTCACCAGCGGCAACTACGCCTTCGACGAGCACTGGGTTCCCCTGGGCGAGGGACAACGGCTGCACGCCTGGTGGCTCATGGCGAACGATCCGAACGCGCCGGTCGTCCTCTACCTTCACGGTGCCCGGTGGAACCTGACCGGCAGCGTGACGCGCATCGAGCGCTGGCGGCAGCTCGGATTCTCGGTGTTCGCCGTCGACTATCGCGGCTTCGGCAAGAGCAGCGATGTGGCGCCCACGGAGGCCTACGCGTATGAGGATGCGGAGGCGGCGTGGGACTACCTCGCCAGGCTCGCTCCCAACCGGCCGCGCTTCATCGTCGGCCACTCGCTGGGGGGCGCCATCGCCGTGGAGCTCGCGCGGCGGCGTCCCGACGCCTCGGGCCTGGTCCTCGAGGCCACCTTCACTTCCGTGAAGGACATGATCAACGAATCCCCGTGGGGCTTCCTGCCCGTGGGGCTCATCCTCACGCAGAAATTCGACACCCTCGCGAAGATCGGCGACGTGAAGATGCCGGTGCTCATCACGCACGGCACACGCGACTCGATCGTCCCGTTTCACATGGGCGAGCGGCTCTACGAGGCGGCCAACGCGCCCAAGCGCTTCATCAAGGTGGAGGGCGCCAGCCACCACAACCTTTCCGGCGCCGCCTTCGACGAATACCGCCAGACCCTGGCCGAGCTCTTCAAGCTGCGAAAAGGAATATAAGGGTCAGACTCCAATATTCAGGGCCGTGAATCGCCCAGAACGGAATATTGGAGTCTGACCCTCATATTCCGTAATATTCCGCTCATGCAAAGCCTCGACCTCGACGTTCTCGAGCGCGCGCTCGACTGGCGGCGTGGCGGCCGGCGCGTCTGGCTGCTCACTGTGGCGCAGACGTTCGGCGCCAGCCCCCGCCCGCCGGGCTCGCTCGCCGCGATTCGCGACGACGGCATCCTCGTGGGCTCGGTGTCCGGCGGCTGCATCGAGGACGACCTCGTCGCGCGCCGCGAGGAATACGCGGGGCGCAAGCCGCAGTTCGCCGCCTATGGCGTGAGCGCGGAAGAGGCGCGGCGCTTCGGGCTGCCGTGCGGCGGCGAGCTCGAGGTGATCATCGAGCCCGAGGTGAGCGAGCCGGAGCTCGCGGGGCTGCTCGCCGAGATCGCCGAGGGCCGCATCGTCGCGCGCCGCGTCGACCTCGCCACCGGCGACTGGGCGCTCGCGCCCGCGCTGCCGTCCGATGAATGCACGCGCACGGCCGGGGAGTTCGCGAGCGTGCACGGCCCGCGCTGGCGCATGCTCGTCATCGGCGCCTCCGAGATCGCCCACTACCTCGCCGAGGTCGCCTCCACGGTGGACTTCCAGGTCTTCGTGTGCGATCCGCGCGAGGAATACAAGACCGCCTGGCGCGCCAAGGGCGCGCGGTGGATCGACGGCATGCCCGACGACGCGGTCGTCGCCTTCAAGCCCGACGGCCACAGCGTGATCCTCGCCGTCTCGCACGATCCGAAGCTCGACGACATGGCGCTCATGGAGGCGCTGAAGAGCGAGGCGTTCTATGTCGGTGCTGTTGGAAGTTCCCGCACTAGTGCGGAACGGCGCAAGCGCCTCGCGGAGTTCGACCTCTCGTCGCAGCAGGTGGCGCGCCTTCGCGGCCCGGTCGGGCTCGCGATCGGATCGCGCACGCCGCCCGAGATCGCGCTCGCGATCCTCGCCGACCTCGTCGGCTCGCGCAACGGCATCGTCCTCGAGGAACGCAGCCGCGACACGAAGAAGAAACGCGCGTAACCAAACGCACTCCAAGGAGAACCCGATGAAGCGCCGTATCGTCATTGCCGCGGCATTTGCGCTCGTTTTGGCCGCCGGCCTCGGCGGCCCCGCGTCCGCGCAGCCGTACCCGTCCCGCTCCGTCACGCTCGTCGTTCCGTACTCGCCCGGCGGGCTGCCCGACACGGTGGCGCGCGTGATCGGACAAAAGCTCGGCGACAAGTGGGGCCAAGCGGTGGTCATCGAGAACAAGCCCGGCGGCAACGGGGTGGTCGCGGCACAGGCGCTCGCGGCGAAGCCCGCCGACGGATATACGCTCATGATCACCGACGGCACGATGTTCTCCGTGAACCAGTACGTCTACGCGAAGCTGCCCTACGACCCGGTGAAGGACTTCAGCTTCATCTCGCTCATCGCGCGCGCCCCACTCTTCCTCGCGGTGCTGCCCTCGGTGCCGGCCGCGAACTTCACCGAGTTCGTGGCGATGGCGAAGGCGAAGCCCGGCACCTATACGTATGGCTCGTCCGGCATCGGCAGCATCCACCACCTCACCATGGAGGCGATCAAGCATTCGCTCGGCATCGACCTCCTGCACGTGCCCTTCAAGGGGACGGGCCAGTCGATCCCGGCGCTGGTGAGCGGGCAGGTGACGGCCGTGTGGTCGGCGATGCCCTCGATCGCGGGATTCGTGAAGGAAGGCAAGCTGAAGCTGATCGCGGTCAACTCCGAGAAGCGCTCGGCGCTCGCCCCGGAGATCGCGACGATCGCCGAGACGTCGATCCCGGCATTCGACTACGCGCCCAACATCGGCATCTCCGGCCCGGCGAACCTTCCGCCCGCGATCGTCGCAAAGATCGCGGCCGACGTGATCGACGCGCTGAAGGACCCGGCGCTCGTCGAGCGGCTGAAGATACTCGGCATCGATGCCGTTGGCGGGGGCCCCGAGGACTACGCCGCCTTGCTCGCCGCCGACCGCGTGCGCTTCGAGAGGGTGATCAAGATCGCCGGCGTGAAGGCGGAGTGA
>JBGOST010000137.1:0-6349 GCA_041476125.1 Usitatibacter sp.
ACACTTCGTTGCCGGCGACATCGAAAAACACGAAGCTGGGCGTATTCAGCACCTGAAGCGCACGCGCCCAGTCGCGTTCGCTCATGGCCCTGCCGCCCTGCGTGACCACCTTGCGCTCGCCCAGCAAATCGAGCTGAAGCACGCTGAAACGTCCGATGAGCCGCTTTACGTCGGGTCGCGCGAATCCTTCGCGATGCAGCTCCGCGCAGTCGCGGCACGATTTGCGCTCGAAGACGACGATGACGGGCTTGCGCGCTGATTTGAGGATGCGCGGCAGGTTCAGTGCGCCGCGCTCGAAGAACGGCTCCGCGACAAGCGAGGCATCGCCCATCTCCGGCGGCAGGCCGGCGAGATAGTCGGTGAACGATTGGCGCTCTTCCATCCGCGCGCTCGCGTAGTCGAGCGCTACCCGGAGCTTCTCGGGCGGAGGATAGCCGTTCAGGCGCAGTATCACGCGGCCCTTCTCGTCGAAGAAGAGCAGCGTGGGCGTGAACTGGACCTTGAGAGTCCGGGCGAGCTCCTTTTCCGTCGTCTTGCGCCCGTCGATCCACGTGACCTCGCGATCGCCCCACAGGTTGAGCGCGATGGGGGTGAAGTTCTTTCGTGTCGTGTCGACGATGTCGGCCTGGCTGAAGCTCGTCTTCATCAGCGCCTTGCAATAAGGGCAGCCGTCCTGGCCGAAATAGATGAGGAGGCGCTTGCCCTGGCGCCCCGCGTCTCGGATGTCCTCGCGCAGGTCGAGGAAGGATTCCGTGAACCACTTGGGAATGTCGATCGCGTGCGGACTGGGCGTATAGGCGTCGCCCTGCGCCGCCCAGGCAGGGGCGGCGAGAAGAAGGGAAACGAGGAAAGCGCGAAACATTGGGCGCCCCGGATCAGGGATTCGCAACGCGCGGCGGCCTAGGAGTGCCGCGCAGGAGGCAGGCGCGGTAGCGATTGGCCACGCGCCGCGCGAACCAATCGGTGGTGAGCTTGCGCGTGATCTTGGCGCTCTGCAGCTCGATCTGCGGCACCACGGCGCGCGGCGCGGGCCTGCCGCCCTGCTTGTCCGCGAGCGCGAACACGCGCGAGTAGAGGCGGCTTTCCTCGAACTCGCGCAACTTGCCGAGCTCCAGGTCGCGGCGGATCTCGGCGGGTCCCATGTCCAGCCGCAGCGCGAGGACGCGCACGGCGAGCTCCGTGCTCCCCGCTTCGCCCGAAACCCGCCCCTTGTCGTAACGCAGCAGGTCGCCGTCGAACTCGAGCGGAACTCCTGAGATTTCGGCGACGACTTTCTGGAACGCCGCATTGCGGCTCGCATAGCGCCCCGCGTTGAAGTCGGCGAAGCGGTGCAGGTAACCGTCGTAGGAAGCGGGATAGTCGAGCAGGTGGGCGATACCGAAATACATGCCCCCGCGGCGGGTGAACACCTCGCGGCGGATCGATCCCGGCATGGCGTAGGGATACGGCTTCTCCACGACATACCTTTGCGCGAACGCCACACTCACCTGCATGGGCCCGCCGGTGCGCACCGGATTGCGATCGGCGAGGAAGGTCTTCGCGAGCGGCACTTGGCCGATGAAGTCATCGAAGATGTCGGAGAGCTGCAGCTCGGTCTTCGCCGCGTCGAGCCTCTCGCGATAGCTCTTGCCATCGGAGGACGGCAGCGCCAGGGCTGCGTGCAGGGCAAGCTTCGGGATTCCGGCGGCTTCGCGCTGGCGCTCGATCTCCTTCCACGCAATCGCGGCAAGGTTCGGGACCGGCGGGTCCACGCGGAATCCGGACTCCTGCTCGGTGATCGCGACCACCGCGCAAATGTTCTCCGCGCTCGGGGCGATCTGCATCGCGGCGAGCGCCGCGTAGATGTCCGTGGCCCAGCCGTTGCGATCGGCGAGGTTCACGGGGAGGCGGCGCGCCACCAGCGCCCTGCCCTCCGCGGCGGTGATCGCGGGAGCGGCCGGCGCTCGGGGCTCCCTTACGGCGCACCCGGCCAACAGCGCGACGATTCCCGCGGTGGCGAGGAAGGCGGATCCCGGCGCCCTTCGCCGCGTGAATATCACGGAGCGCGGATCGCTTCGGGAAAACGCTGGGCGAACTCGCGCAGGTTGTCGGTGAAGATCCCGTCCACGCCCTCGTTCAGGAGCTTCTCCGCGACCGCCGCGTCGTTGACCGTATAGAGGAGGATGCGATAGCCCTTGTCGTGCAAGCGTGAAATGGCGTTCTTCGGCAGCTTGCGATGGTTCGTGTGCAGCGATACCGCATCGAGCACCGCGAGCTTCGCCCAGTCCGGCGGCGTGAATTCGTCGGTGAGCCAGCCGCGAGGCAACGCGGGTGCGCTTTCCTTCGCGGCCATCAGCGCTTCGAAGGAGAAGGACGAGAGCAGCGGAGGAACCGACGCGCCTTCCCATAATTCCTTCGCCCGTGCACCGACCTGCTCGCCGGTCTCGCGCTCGCACCCCTTCGTCGGCTTGATCTCGACGTTGGCCAGCGTGCCTTTCGATCGCAGCAGCTTCGCGGCGCCCTCGAAAGACGCCAGCGGCTCGCCGCGGAAGGCCGCCGAATGCCAGGCGCCTGCATCGAGCTTCGCGAGATCGGACCACGCGAAGTCCGCGGCCCGCCCCGAACCATTCGTGGTGCGCTCGAGCGTGTCGTCGTGCAGCAGCAACGCCACGTCGTCGCGGGAGAGCTTCACGTCGAACTCGTGCGCGCCGAAGCCCCGCTCCTGGCCGATGCGAATCGCGGCGAGCGTGTTCTCGGGCGCGAGGCTGCCGCCGCCGCGATGGGCGAAGATGCGCGGATACGCCCAGGGCCCTTTCACTGGAATCCGAAAACCTTGTAGCCGACGATGACGAACAAGGCGAAGACGATGTACGCGTAGAAGGCCGCGACCACATCGTCGATCATCACGCCCAGGCCGCCCTTCACGTGCTTTTCCAGCTCGCGGATGGGATACGGCTTCCAGATGTCGAAGAGGCGGAAGAGCGCGAAGGCGACGAGCTGCATGGCCACACTCGCCGAGGCGAGTGCGGCGAGCGGCAGGAAGGCGACGATCTCGTCCCACACCATCGCGCCATGATCGGGCGCGCCGAGGTTGCGGCCCGTGACCTCGCACGCCCACACGCCGACGAAGAAGAGCGGGATCGCGACGAACGCGATGGCGAGAGGCGGCAGGAAAAGCCCGAGCGCCCAGCAGATCGGGAAGGCCACGAACGTGCCGAAGGTGCCGGGCGCCTTCGGCATGAGGCCGCTGCCGAATCCCAGGGCGATGAAATGCGCGGGATGCTGCAGCAGGAAGCGGGCGTCAGGGGCTCGAGAAATGATCGAATCCGCGCCCATCGATCTTCACCGCCTTGCCGTCGGCGCCGAGCAAGCTCACGCCCTTGCCGCGCTTGATCTGCCCGATGCGCGTGAGCGGAACGTTGAGCACGTCGACGAGCTCCGCGATGCTCTCGCGGGAATTCGCGGGCGCCGTGAAGCACAGCTCGTAGTCGTCGCCGCCCGCCACGATCGCGGTAAGGCCCGCGTCGCTCGTGGCGTGCTTGGCTCCGATCGCCGAAACCGGGATCTGCGAGAGCTCGACCGTGGCGCCGACGTTCGAGAGGCGGCAGATGTGGCCCAGGTCGGCGAGCAGCCCGTCGGAGATGTCGATGGCGCTCGTCGCCATGCCGCGCAACGCCTGGCCCAGCCGCACGCGCGGAGTGGGTTCATACAGCCGCATCAACGCCTCGTGATAGTCGGCCTCCGCGAGCACCAGGCGGCCGTGGCGATGCGCGATGGAGAGCGCGGCGTCGCCGACGTTTCCGGAGACCCACACATCGTTGCCCGCCTTGGCGCCGTTGCGCCGCAGCGCCGCCCCCGTGGGAACCTGCCCCAGGATCGTGACCGTGAGGGTCAGCGGCCCGCGCGTGGTATCGCCGCCGATGAGCGAGACGTTGTACTCCGCGGCGAGGTCGAAGAAACCCTTCGCGAAGGCCGCGAGCCACTTATGGTCGACCGAGGGCAGCGTCAGCGCGAGCATCGCCCAGTACGGGCTCGCCCCCATCGCCGCCATGTCGGAGAGGTTCACGGCGAGCGCCTTGTGGCCGAGGTTCTCGGGATCGACGTCGGGAAAGAAATGCGTCCCCGACACCATGGTGTCCATCGACACGGCGAGGTCCATGCCGTTGGTGATGTCCACCAGCGCGCAGTCATCTCCCACGCCGAGCACGGCGTTGGCGGCCGGGCGCGTGAAGTGCCGCGCGATGAGTTCGAATTCGGGGGAGCTATGCGTCATTCTGCGGCTTTCTTCCGGGAGGTTTTCGGGCGTTGCTGGTGGCGCGGGGCCCGCGTGACGCGCGGCGCGGCGATCTCGGCGGCGCGCACCGTCGCGGCGAGCTTGTCGAGGACGCCGTTCACCCACTTGTGACCATCGGTCGCCCCGA
This sequence comes from Usitatibacter sp., assembly GCA_041476125.1. Classification (GTDB taxonomy): domain Bacteria; phylum Pseudomonadota; class Gammaproteobacteria; order Burkholderiales; family Usitatibacteraceae; genus Usitatibacter. The sequence goes on from JBGOST010000137.1 coordinate 4,401, forward strand.
ATCGTTTCCCCAGCTCGATCGCCTCGTTGATCGTCACCCGATACGGGATCTCCTGCTTGTGGACGAGCTCCCAGGCGCCCATGAGCAATATCGAGCGCTCGACGGGGCTCACTTCAGCCCACTTGCGGTCCGCGAGCGGCTCGAGCCGCCGGGTGAGCTCCGCCGCCTCGGCGATGGTCCCGCGCAGCTCGGCCTCGAGGAATTCGTGGTCCGCATTCGCGAATCCTTCCATCTCGGAGAGGTTCTTCAGCACCTGGGCCGCGGTGTCGCCGGTGAACTGCCATTGGTAGATTCCCTGGAGGGCGAACTCCCGCGAGCGCCGCCGCGCCGACCTCATCCGCCGACCGCCTTCAGGGTGTTGGCCATCTCGACGGCCACACGCGCGGCCTCCGCGCCCTTCACCGCGGCGCGTCCCGTCGCCTGCTCCTCGGTGTCGGTGGTGAGCACTCCGTTGGCGACGGGAATGCCGGTCTCGAGCTGCACGTCGAGGATGCCGCGCGCGCTCTCGTTGGCGACGATCTCGAAGTGGTAGGTTTCGCCGCGCACCACCGCGCCGAGGGCCACGAGCGCGTCGTAGCGCCGCGTGAAGCCGCGCCGCTCGAGGGCCAGCGTCTGCAGTGCGATCGGGATCTCGAGCGCGCCGGGAACGCTCAGCACGTCGATGTCGGCGCTGTCCACACCAAGCTCGACCAGCTGCTTGTCGCACGCGGTCACGAGCGCGCGAACGATCTCCTCGTTGAAGCGGCTCCAGACGATGCCGATGCGCAGGCCCGCGCCGCGCAGCGCGGGATCGTGAACGTTCATACGGCCTTCACGGCTACCGCGTCATCGGGCGACACGTACTCGACGATGTCGAGGCCGAACCCCGACATGCTCGGGATGCGCTTGGGACGCGCCAGCACGCGCATCTTGCCGACGCCCAGGTCCTTCAGGATCTGCGCGCCGATGCCGTGCAATCGGGGGTCCCATTTGCGGCTCGCCGCCGCCTTGCGCCCCGGTCCCTCGAGGCGATGGAGGATTTCGGCGGTGCTCTCGTGGCGGCGCAGCAGCACGATGACACCTTCCTTGTGGTGCGCGACCATGCGCATCGCGTCCTGCACCGAGAAGGCATGGCGCGCCGAGTCGAAATCGAAGAGGTCGAGGGAAACGAAAGGCTCGTGCACGCGCACGAGCGTGGGGCGGTCGGGAGCGGGCTCGCCCTTCACCAGCGCGTAGTGCACCTCGTCCACGGTCTTGTCGTGATACACGCAGAGCCTGAACGCGCCGTAGGGCGTGGAGATCTGGCGCTCGGCCACGCGCTCGACCAGCGTCTCGGTCTGGCTGCGGTAGTGGATCAGGTCGGCGATGGTGCCGATCTTCAATTCGTGGCGCGCCGCGAACTCAATGAGCTCCGGCATCCGCGCCATCGACCCGTCGGGATTCATGATCTCGCAGATGACCGCGGCCGGCGTGAGCCCCGAGAGCTCGGCGAGGTCGCAGCCGGCCTCGGTATGGCCCGCGCGCACCAGCACCCCACCGTTTTGCGCCATCACGGGAAAGATGTGACCCGGCTGCACGATATCGTCGGGCTTGGCGTGCTTTGCGGTCGCCAGGTGCACGGTGCGCGCGCGGTCGGCCGCGGAAATGCCGGTGGTGACGCCGCTCGAGGCTTCGATCGAGACCGTGAACGCGGTTCCCATCGGCGAGCGGTTGTCGTTCACCATGAGCGGCAGGTTCAGCTGGCGGCAGCGCTCCTCGGTGAGCGTGAGGCAGACGAGCCCGCGGGCGTGCGTGGCGAAGAAATTGATCGCCTCCGGCGTGACGAAGTCCGCGGCGAGCACGAGGTCACCCTCGTTCTCGCGGTCCTCGGCATCCGCCAGCACGATCATGCGGCCGCGGCGGATGTCGTCGATGAGTTCCTGCGTCGGGCTGATCGTCATAAGGCCCCTATTTTGCCACGTCGATGAGAC
>JBGOST010000138.1:0-6305 GCA_041476125.1 Usitatibacter sp.
GGCCAGGGGAAGCTTCTTTTGGCCGAGGTGCAGCTCACGCAGAAAATCGTGCTGTCCACCTCGGTGAAGGTCTCGCTCACGGAAGCGTTCGCGCTCACGTCCAACGGCGAGTTCCACCTTGCCGCGACGTACCGGGCGCAATGAGCGCTCGCCTTCCCATCAGCGATATCTCCTGCCGCCGCCGAGGGAATCTGAGGTGAGCGCCGTCACATGTTCTTGAAGAGCGACATGAACGTGAGGCTCACGGGAAGCGTCTCGGGACGATTCTTGAGGCGGATCGTCCCTCGTCCCGATTCATCGCGCGTGATCGCGGCGATGGCCTTCATGTTGACGATGGTCGAGCGGTGGATCTGCTTGAAGTTCGCGGCATCGAGGACCTCCAGCAGCTCTCTGATCGGCTTGCGCACGAGCGCTTCGCCCTCCGGGGTCATCACGACGGTGTACTTGTTGTCGGCCTGGAAGTAGGCGACGTCGTCCACCATGATGAGGCGCGTCTCCTTGCCCACGCTCGCCGTGATCCATGCGAGCGCCGTGCCTTTCGTGGCGGCAGGCAGGTGCGCGCGCAATTGCTCGATGATCGCCGCGAGAGCGCCCGTATCCGGAGCAGACGACAGCCGCGCCTTCAGGCGCTTCACCGCAGCCGTGAGGCGGTCGAGCGCGATCGGCTTGAGCAGATAGTCCACCGCGCCGCGCTCGAACGCGTCGATCGCGTACTGGTTGTAGGCCGTGGCGAAGACGATGTGCGTCTTGGGGCTCACCTCGGCGGCCGCGGCGGCCACCTCGAGGCCCGTGAGACCCGGCATGCGGATGTCGAGGAAGGCGACATCGGGGCGGTGCGCCTCGATGGCCTCCAGGGCCGAGCCGCCGTCTTCACACGCGGCGGCGACTTCGAGGTCGGGCCAGGCCTGGGCGAGGAGCGACAGGAGTTCGTTACGGAGCAGCTCTTCATCTTCGGCGACGACGCATTTCACGAGCGACCCTCTCCCCGGCCACCACCCTCACCCCGACCCTCTCCCAAGGGAGAGGGAGAAGCCGGCACGGTGATCGTAGCAGCCACGCCCTTCGGGAAATTGGCGACGATGGAGAACGAAGCCGCGTCGCCGTAGGCGAGCCGCAGGCGCTCGCGCACGTTCTTCAACCCGATGCCGGTGCCGCCGCCGTCTTCGCTGAAGCCGCGGCCGTCGTCGGCGACAGTGATCGCGACCTTGCCGTCGGTTTCGCGCGCGAGGACCCAGATCGTCCCGCCGCCGGGCACGGGCTCGAGGCCGTGCTTGATCGCGTTCTCGACGAGCGTCTGCAGCATCATCGGCGGCATCGGCGTCGCCCTGAGCGCTTCAGGCACCTGGACCTGCGCGCTGACGCGATCGCCCATGCGGATCTTCAGGATTTCGAGATAGGCGTTCGCGCGTTCGAGCTCCTCGCCCAGGGTGGAGGTGGCATCCTCGGTTCGCGGCATCGATGTGCGCAGGTAAATGATGAGGTTGGCGAGCATTCGATCCGCCTTCGCCGGGTCGCTGCGAGTCAACACCTGGGCGCTGGCGAGCGTGTTGTAGAGGAAGTGCGGCTCGACCTGCGCGTGGAGAAGGTTGAGCTTGGCGACGGCGAGCTCCTTGTCGGTCGCGGTATCCCGGACAAGCGCTTCTTCGCCTTTGCGCCGCGCGGAGACGCGTTGCGAGATGGCGCGGCTGATCGCCTCGGCATTCTCGTAGTTGGTCCCGTCGTCCACCATGAACCAGTCCAGCCAGGCCCCGGCCTCGGGCTCGCAGACGAGCCTCAGGGTGACGGTGCGCTCGCCCGGCGTCAGCGTGGCGGAAACGAGATTGCTGCGCGCGCCCGAGGCGCCCATCGCGCGCCTGCGGCCCTTTGCTCCGCTGAAGTACGGATCCATGCGCTTTACCCGTGCGTAGATCTGCATGCTGTCGCGCGCGCTCTCGACGCCGTCGACGTACGGCAGCTCGCGGATCGCCGCGTCCACGATCGCGAAGGCCTCGGCGGGCGGAAGCGGGATCTCGATCTGGCGCCGATGCCGGTTTGCCAGGGTGGTCGAGTCGCTCTTGTCCGCGATGAGGCGCACGCGGCGCACGTGGGAGAAGGCCCGGACGATCACGAAGATCATCATGATCACCACGAAGAGGCCGAAGACTCCCCCGGGCGTGCGCCCGAAGAGGTTATGCCACAGGATGATGACGACGATGACGAGCGCCCACCAGGCGAGGGCGATACGGAAAATGAAGAAGAATGACTTCATGCCGAGCAGGATACCAATGGGGCCGTCCGGCGACCCCCCCGATCCGACGAAACCGGGGGAAGAGGGTGTGAAATCGGGTAAGCGACGCGCCGGGCGGGAGCGATAGCCGCAAGGTAAGCTTGCGGCATGAACGCGCTCGACGTCCGCGACCTGAGAAAGCAGTTCGGCGCCGTCGAGGCGCTGCGCGGGGTCAGCTTTTCCGTGGCACCCGGCGAAGTGTTCGGCTATCTCGGACCCAACGGCGCGGGGAAGACGACGACGCTGCGCATCCTGCTCGGTCTCGTCCGCCCGAGCGCGGGCAGCGCAAGCCTGTTCGGGATCGATTCGGCCGCTCCCGCCAGCCGTGCAGACATCGGCTTTCTGCCAGGCGATCTCCGGCTCTACGGCGACATGACGGGGGACGCCACACTCGATTTCTTCGCGCGTTTTCGACCCGCCAGGCCGCCCACGTTGCGGCCCATGCTGATGGATGCGCTCAACATCGATGCGGCCACGCTCGCGAGGCGCGTCAAGTTTCTATCCCACGGCACGCGGCAGAAGCTCGGCCTCATCGTGGCGATGCAGCACGATCCGGCGCTGCTTCTGCTCGATGAGCCGACCAACGGCCTGGACCCTCTCGTGCAACACGCTTTCCGGGGCCTCATCGCCGGGTTCGCCGCGCGGGGCCGCTCGGTCCTCTTCTCGTCGCACGTGTTGTCGGAAGTCGAGGCGGTGTGCAAACGGGTGGCGATCTTGCGGCAAGGCGAGATCGTCGCCCTCGAGACGATCGAGCACTTGCGCGAGAAGGTGGTGCGCAAGCTCACCGCCCGCTTTCGCGGCGAGGTTCCGCCGGGCTTGCGCGAGGCGGCGGGCGTCACGCGCGGCGAGGTCCGCGGCCGCGAGGCGATGCTCTGGGTGCAGGGCGATCCGAATGCGGTGCTTCGCGCGCTCGCCGCCGCCCACGTCGAGGATCTGGTTTTCCCGGAGCCGGAGCTCGAGGATATCTTCCTCGCTTACTACCAGCCGGAGCGCCGCGATGCTTAACATTGCGCGGCGCCAGCTCGAACGCAGCTGGATCTTCCTGCTCGCCTGCGCGCTGGTCCTGGGCGGCTTCGAGTTCCTTCTTTGCGCCATGGTCGCCAGCGTGGACGTCGAAGGCGCGTTCGGCGAGATGACGAAATTCGCCCCACCCGTGTTTCGCGCCATGATCGAGCAGACTTTGATGGGCGGCTCGCCCGCCGCCGTGCTCGCGTTCGGGTGGAACCACCCGGTCGCGCACGCGCTGCTCTCGGCCGTCGCGATCACGCTGCCCGCGCGCGCGATCGCGGGCGAGGTGGAGAACGGCGCCATCGAGCTCGTGCTGGCCCAGCCGGTTTCCCGCGCGCAGTACTTCGGGGCTCACGTTCTGTTCGGGCTGTGCGCGCTCTCCGCGGTGCTGGCGGCGGGGTTGCTCGGGACCGCTGTCGGCCAACGGGTCTTCTCGTTGAATGCCTTCGGCGCGGGCCGCCTCGCCGAGCTCTTCCTGAATGCGCTTCTGCTGCAACTGGCGATTTACGGGCTCACGCTCCTCGCATCCGCATTCGGCCGCGAGGCCGGCCGTGTCGCGCTCTTCGGGGTATTGGTCGCGGTGCTGTCCTACCTCGTCAACGCGATTGCAATCCTCTGGAGCAAGGCCGCGTTCCTGAAGCCGTACTCGCTGCACGGCTATTTCGAGCCGCGCGAGATCCTCGTGCAAGGCCATCTGGCGGCGGGATCCACTCTTGTCCTGGCCGCAGTTGCCGCTGCCGCGATCGGCCTTGCGTTGATTCGCCTTTCGCGGCGCGACCTTCCCTGACCACAGCTAACCCTCTCCCCGGCCCTCTCCCAAGGGAGAGGGAGAACATCGAGCGGATGATAAGCTCCCGTCTTTCGGGAGACCCATAAGAATGAAGAAGAGCCTTTCGCCGATAGCGCATGCGACGGCAAGTCTCATCCTTTGCCTGTGCGTTTTCACGGCCTGGGCCCAGGCAGACCCGGCCGCGGAGATGAAAGCGGCGCTCACGGCCGCGCAGGCGGTGGCGAAGGACGGCCCCGCCGATGTCAAGCTCTCCGAGCAGGCGGCGATCCACCTTCCGGAGGGATTCGCCTTCATTCCGAAGAACGAGGCGGCGCGAATCCTGCGCGCCATGGGCAACCGTCCCGGCCCCGATCTCCTCGGGATGATCTTCGGCAAGGGCGCGGACGACAACTGGTTCGTCGTGGCGAACTACGTGAAGTCCGGCTACATCAAGGACGACGACGCCAAGGACTGGAAAGCCGACGAGCTGCTGTCGAACATCAAGGCCGGGACGGAAGAGACCAACAAGGAGCGCAAGTCCCGCGGCATTCCGGAAGTCGAGGTCGTGGGCTGGATCGAGCGTCCCGCCTACGATCCCGCGACGCACCGTCTCGTGTGGTCGATGTCCTCGCGCGACAAGAACGCCCCGGTGGACTCTCCCCAGGGCGTCAACTACAACACCTATCTTCTCGGCCGCGAAGGGTTCATCAGCATGAACCTGGTGACCGACCTCGCCGCGATCGAGAAGCTCAAGCCCACCGCGCGATCGCTCCTCGCGGCGACGGAATTCGACAAGGGCAAGACGTACGCGGACTTCAACTCGGCGACCGACCACGTCGCGGAGTTCGGCCTCGCCGCGCTCATCGGCGGGGTCGCGGCGAAGAAGCTCGGCCTCTTCGCGTTGATCGCGGCCTTCGCGGTCAAGTTCGCCAAGGTGATCGGGCTCGCGGTGATCGGCTTCGGCGCGCTGGCGATGAAGATGTTCAAGAAGAAAAAACCGGAAGACACGGCCTAAAGATGCTCAAGCTCCTGGCAGGGCTCTTCGCCGCGGGAAAACTCGGCAAGGTTCTCCTCACCGGCGGCACGATGCTGCTGTCGGTCTTCGCGTACGCGCTCATCTTCGGCTGGTGGTACGCCGTGGGCTTCGTGCTCCTCATCTTCGTGCACGAGATGGGACATTTCGTCGCGGCACGCCAGCGCGGCCTCAATGTCGGGGCGCCGACCTTCATTCCGTTCGTCGGCGCGTGGATCGAGCTGAAGGACATGCCGCACGACGCCGAGACCGAGGCCTACATCGGCGTGGCGGGCCCGCTCGCGGGGACGGCGGGCGCGCTCGCCTGCTACCTCTTCGCGCGCAGCTACGACAGCAACCTCCTGCTGGCGCTCTCCTACGCGGGGTTCTTCATCAATTTGTTCAACCTGATCCCGCTGTCGCCCTTCGACGGCGGGCGCATCACGGCGGTCCTTTCGCCGCGCGTGTGGCTCGCCGGCGTGCCGATCCTGGTGGCGCTCTTCTTCTGGCGTCCCAGCCCGATGCTGATCCTGGTCGCGGTCCTCGCCGCGCCGCACGTGATGAAGGCGTTCAAGTACGATCCCGCCGCTCCCGAGAACGTCGCGTACTACTCGGTGAGCACCGAGACCAAGCTCACCTACGGCGCGCTCTACGTCGGGCTCGCCGGGTACCTCGCGGTGATGTCGTACGACGTGCACGAGATGCTCTCCACGGTCACCGCTTCCCTCCGCTAGCGACCTGGAGGGCGCTACGCGCGCGTCCCGTTCTCCCCTCCGCGAACCAGCTCGACGCCGTCCACGGTCATCTTCCAGACGCCCTGGTCCAGGTGCGGAGGCTTCGAAACGGCGAAGGTCGTGGAGAACGGCCCGACGCCGACGACGAAGTTGTTGCCCTCGAAGCGCTGGATCGGCGCGTTGATCGAGTTGCTGCCGGACCCCGTCTTGCGCTGATATTGGACCTGGCCGTCAGCAGTGATTCGCAGCGACATGCCTTGCGCGCGCCAGTCGCCCACGTAGGTGGACTTGTCCGCCGGCAGCGGCTCGGCGCAAGCCACGAGCAGCGCGACCAGGAGTGCGGCGGCGATCCGCGAGGCTCGCATGGCTAGCGGCCCGCGATGCGCGCGTCGCGCAGGTACTGCATCGCGCCGGGGTGGATCGAGGCGCGATCGGCGACGGCGGCATAAGTGTTCGCCGCCGTGCTTTCACGGGCCTGGACGAGGCGCGAGGCAATCTTCGCCTCGCCGCGATGCA
>JBGOST010000139.1:0-6300 GCA_041476125.1 Usitatibacter sp.
ACCGCGGGGACGAACACCCAATGGCGCGTGATCTCCTCCACGCGCCGCTCCACGAGCCGCTCGCCCAGCTTGAGCGCGGCGAAGGCTTCGCGCGCCTTCGCAATGTCGGCGCCCGCGAGCCCGGAGAACTCGACGCACGCCGCGCCGGCCAGGCTCTGCACGGTCTGCCGGGTCTGTTCGGCGGTACGCGCGGCCACCAGCGGCGGGGTCACGGCGACGATGCGCACCTCGTCGCGGTTGCGCTCGCGCGAGGAGAAATCGCTCTTCTCGGCGTGGGAGAGGAGCCAGAGGTGGACGCCGAAGGCCGAGGTGGCGAGGAGGAGCAGGAAGAAAAGGAGGCGCGACACGAATTCAGGCGTTGCGGGCGATCAGGACGAGCCCCTCGAGCACGAGGTTCTCACGGTGGTTTGGCGGCAGGGGAAGCGCGCCCGCGATTTCGGCGGCGGCACCCCCCGAGAGAATGATACGGCCCGGAGGGTTGCCGCGCTCGGCCATCGCGCGGGCGAGGCGCTCGATCGCCCCCGCGCAGGCGTGCACCGCGCCGCTGGTGATCGCATCGGGCGTGCTTTGCGCGATGTCGCGGACTTCCCCTTCCGTGAGGCGCAGCCCCGCGGTGCCGCGGTCGAGCGAGCGGCGCATGAGCGCGGGCCCGGCGACGATGATCCCGCCGAGGAAGCGCCCGTCGGCGGTGAGGGCATCGACCGTGAGCGCGGTGCCGGCATTCACCACCAGCTTGTCGCCGGGCTCGGCGTGATGCGCGGCGATGAGCGCGGCCCAGCGGTCGGATCCGAGCTGTTGCGGATCGCGGTAGCCATTGGTTACCCCCAGCTGCTCGCGCACCGAGCGGATGAGCGTGAGCGCAATGTCGGCCTTCTCGCAAACACTCTCGAGCCGGGACTGCACGGCGGGACCCGCGACGTTCGAGGCGATGCACGCATCGACGGGAAGCGCGGGGCGCAGCGCCTCGTAGAGGTTCTTCGACTCCGCCATGGGAATGGCGCCCGTCGCGCTCCATGCATGCCCATCGTGAACACCCCACTTGATGCGGGTGTTGCCGGCATCGATCGCGAGGATGACGGTGTCTTGAATATGAGGGTCAGACTCCATTATTCAGGGCCGTGAATCGCCCAAGGCGGAATATTGGAGTCTGACCCTCATATTCAAGATCATTTCCCGCGGAGCGAGATTTCGGCCGAGGAGAGGTTGACGGTGCGGCCGTCGTCGCGCAGGACGACGAGCGCGCCGTCGGGGGCGACGTCGACAACCTCGGCTTCGAAGGGCGGCTCTCGCGGCGGCAGCACGCGCACGCGACGGCCCTGGTAGGCGTGCATCGCGCGCCACCCATCGCGAGAAGCGGCGAAGCCGCGCCGCTCGAATTCATCCAGGCCGCGCGTGAGCGCGCCCAGCAGGCGGGCGAGTAGCTCGCTGCGCGAAGGCAGCGACGGGGCGCAGCGCGCCACGTCCGAGACCGGCTGGTCGATTCTCTCCAGCACCCGGTCGCCAAGGCGGTAGTTCACGCCCACGCCCACCACCGCGACACTCGGCCCCTGGATCTCGCCGCTCGTCTCGACGAGGATGCCGGCGAGCTTGCGCAAATCGACGACGACGTCGTTGGGCCACTTCACCTGAACGCGCTCGACGCCGCATTCGGTGAGGGCGCGCGCGATCGCCGCACCCACCGCGAGCGACAACCCGCCCAGGTGGCCCGCGCCGCGCTCGAAGCGCCACAGGAGCGAGAAGGTGAGGCTGCCGCCCAGGCTCGAGATCCACGTCCGCCCGCGCCGGCCGCGCCCGGAGTTCTGCCATTCCGCGGCGAGGCAGGTTCCCGAGCTCGCGCCCTGGGCCGCCAGCGCGAGAAGGCGCGTGCTGGTGGAGTCGATCTCGTCGACGATCTCCAGGTGGATGCGCGGATCCTCGACTCGAAGACGCTGCGAGATCGCAGCGTGATCAAGGAACTCGATCGGAGAGGCGAGGCGATAGCCTTTCCCCGGCACGCTGAAGAGCTCGACGCCGAGCTCCGGGGCTTTCTTCAGCGCCTCGCAGAGCGTGGCGCGCGATCTGCCCAGCGCGCGCGCCATGTCCTCGCCCGAGTGGAAGCGCCCGTCGGCCAGCCGCCGCAACGCCTGGAAAGTGAGCGCGCTCATTTCCTGCCGCGGTTTTCCCTGCGGCACTCGAAGGCCTCGCGGCGATAGGCGATGTCGGCGATGATCGCGTCGAGCAGGAGCTCCACGCGCCGCGACAGCTTGCTCGCCTTGCGATAGTCGGCCTTCGCCACGAAGTCCGCGCGGCCCGCCTCGAGGAGCTTCACGCAGATGGCGCGCTGCCTCCCGCTTCCCGCGTCGTAGACCGCCACCGTGTGCCCTCCGCTTTTCTTGGTAAGCGCCATCGACGGCACGTCGGTCATGCCGTCGCCGACGTAGATCATGTTCGAGAACGGGATCGGCCGCTCTACCTCGGGCATGTGCTCGTTGATCGATTCGGTGATCGCTTCCAGCCCCTTGTTGATGCGAAACAGGAATTGCGTCTTCACCGTGTCGGTGACGAGCAGCTTGGGAAAGGTCGCGACTCCATGGTGGTTGAAATGGTATTCGGAGGCGTAGATGCGTTTGAAGTGCTTGCGGATGGAAACGCCGTCGAGGATTTCCTTCTGCCCCGCGGAGATGAGGTAATGCTGCAGCTTCACCCGGTCGCGGCTGCGCTTCTTCACGTAGGCGTTCATGCGGCCGAACCAGCTCGACACCCCGGGGAAGTATTCGATGGCGCCGGCCATCGCGGCGAAGTCCTCGCGCTTCACGTCGACCTTCTCGCGCTCCAGGGCCTCGATGATGTGCCGCATGTAGACGAGCATCGAGTCCGACTCGGTCTCGCGGGCCTCGCGGTTGACCTTTTCCCAGAACGCCGCGGGCTTGACCCCGATCTTCGGCAGCACGGTGTACTCCTGCATCGGCTGCGGCGAGAGCGTGCCGTCGAAATCGTAGACGAGGGCGATGGTATTCTGGAAGAAACTTTTGCTCACGGGGCATGCCCAATTCGGGTTGCGCCATTCTACTTTGCTCCATGACCCTTGAGTTCCTGCCGAGCTGGCCCTTCCTCCTGAGCTATCCGCTGCTCTTCGGCGTCCTGCTGGTCGCGGGGATGATCGGCGGGGAGATCGCGCGCGGCGCCAGGCTGCCGCGCATCATCGGCTACGTCGTCGTCGGCTTCATCCTGGCGCCGCTGGCCCAGGCGATGAGCCTGAACCCCCTCATCGAGGAGGCGCGCATCTTCATCGACCTGGCCCTGGGCCTGGTGCTCTTCGACCTCGGCCGGCGCATGGACCTGCAGTGGATGAAGCGCGACTGGACGCTCGCCGCATCGGGCCTGGCGGAGAGCTTGCTATCGGTCGCGGCGGTGTTCGCGACCCTGATGGCGTTCGACTTCACCGCGGTGAAGGCCGCGATCGCCGCCTCGATCGCCATCGCCACCTCGCCCGCGGTGGTGCTGCTCATCGTGCAGGACACGAAAAGCGAGGGGCAGGTGACCGAGAGGGCGTTGAACCTGGTGGCGTTGAACAGCTTGCTCGCATCCATCCTCACCACGATCCTGCTCGCCTCGGCGCACATCGAATCGAAGATGGCCATCGAGTCGGCGCTGCTGCATCCGGCCTATCTTTTCGCGGGTTCTCTCGCGTTGGGCGCCGCCATCGCCGGGTTCGCCCGCCTCACGGCGCGCGCGGTGGAAAAGACCAAGGACCTGCACTTCACGTTGATCGCCGGCATGGTCGTCGCGGCCGTCGGGCTCGCGATCATGTTGAAGCTCTCGGTGATCCTGTCGCTGCTCGCCTTCGGCCTTTTCTCGCGCAACGACGCGCGCAGCTACGACCTGCTCAACGTGAACCTGGCGCCCGCGAGCCGGCTTCTCTACATCGTCCTCTTCGTGATCACCGGTGCCAGCCTGCCGCTCGAAGCGCTCGTGGTGGGCGGGGTCGGCGCGCTTGCGCTCGCGGGCGCGAGAGCCGCCGGCAAGCTCTTCGGCATCCTCGTGATCGCCCCGATCGGCGGCTTGAGGATGCGCCAGGCCCTGGGGCTGGGGTGCGCGCTGCTGCCGATGTCCACGCTGGCACTCATGCTCCAGCACGATGTCGTGAAGGTGTTTCCCGAGTTCGGCTCCGACCTGATCGCGGTCTTCCTCGGCGCCCTCATCATCATGGAGGTGGTGGGCCCGCTCGCCGTGCAGTGGGGGCTCAGGTTCGCCGGCGAGACCGAGCCCGCGACGGAATCGACGGCGGCGCCGGCGCAACCCGCGACCAATCCTCCCAGCACCTTCTGACCCCGATGCCCCTCGAATTCGCCCGCTCCGAACCGCTCTCGCTGGGCGTGGAGCTCGAGCTCATGGTGCTCAACACCCACGACTACAACCTCGTGCGCGGCGCCCCGGACCTGCTCGCCCGCCTCGAGAAGATGAAGCTCCCGGGCGAGGTGAAGCCGGAGATCACCGAGAGCATGATCGAGGTCAACTCCTCGGTGAACGCGAGCTACTCGACGCTGCTGGGAGAGCTGATGGAGGTGCGCGACGCCATCGTCGTCGCCGCCGAGCGCCTGAACGTGGCCGTGGCGGGCGGGGGCGCGCATCCTTTCCACAAGTGGAAGGAGCGGCGCATCTTCCCGCAGGAGCGCTTCCAGCGCGTCTCCAGCCTCTACGGCTACCTCGCCAAGCAGTTCACCGTGTTCGGCCAGCACATCCACGTGGGCGTGACGAGCGGAGACGACGCGGTCTACCTCACGCACCAGCTCGCGCGCTACATCCCGCATTTCATCGCGCTCTCCGCCTCCTCGCCTTTCGCGCAGGGAGAGGACACGTCGTTCGAGACTTCGCGCCTGCACGCGATCTCTTCCTTTCCGCTCGCCGGGCAGATGCCGCCGGTGAAATCGTGGGCCGAGTTCAACCGCTACTACGACGAGATGGCGGGATACGGGATCGTCGCGAGCATGAAGGATTTCTACTGGGACATCCGGCCCAAGCCCGAATACGGCACGATCGAGATCCGCATCTGCGACACCCCTCTCACGGTGGAGACCGCCGCGCAGCTCGCGGCCTACGCGCAGACGCTCGCCGCCGACCTGCTGCGCAATCGAAGGACCGAGGCGATCGAGCCGCTTTATCGCGTGTACGGCTACAACCGCTTCCAGGCGTGCCGCTTCGGTTTCGGCGCGGCGCTCGTCGATCCCTACGGCCATCGCCACGTGCAGCTTCGCGACGACCTGCTCGATACCCTCGAACGCCTCGAGCCCTGCGCCGTCGAGCTGGGAACCGCGGTGCCGCTGCTCTCGGTGGCGGCGATGGCCGCGCGCGAGACGAACGACAGCCGTTGGCTGCGCGAGCGCCTCGAGGAAACCCGATCGCTCACCGACGTGGTGCGCCTGCAGGCAGCCCGCTGGCGCGAAACCATGGCCGTCCCCGCATGAATATGAGGGTCAGACTCCGATATTGCGAATATTGGAGTCTGACCCTTTTATTGTCTTTCGTGAGCACGCTGGCCGCGGCGGCGGATCGGTTGGTGATGGTCGATACGCGACCCGGCGTGCGGGTGGGCTACTGGGAGATGCCGCGCGATGGCGCGAAGGCCACCGTGGTGCTGCTGCCCGGGGGCGAGGGGGGCATCGGATTCAAGGGGGGCGTGCCGACGTCGGGCAACTTCCTGGTGCGAAGCCGCGACTATTTCGCGGCGCAGGGGTTCAACGTCGCCGTCGTCGGCAAGCCCAGCGATCGCGACGACCTCGACAGCGGTTTCCGCGCGAGCGCGCCGCACATGGAGGATCTGCGCGTGGTCGTCGAGCGGCTGCGCAAGGACCTGGGACAGCCCGTGTGGCTCGTGGGGACGAGCCGCGGGACGATCTCGGCGGCGGCCGCGGCGATCGCGCTCGATCCGTCCCTGCTCGCGGGGATCGTCCTCACTTCGAGCGTGACCAACGGCAGCCGATTCACGCCGGTGCCCGGACTCGCGCTCGCCGAGATCCGCGTTCCGGTCCTCGTGGTCCACCATCGCCGCGACGCCTGCAGGAGTTGCGTGCCCCACGAAGCGGAGCACATCGTCGAGCGCCTCACGCGCGCGCCCGTGAAGAAGTTCGTGATGCTGGATGGCGGAAGCGGGGCGGGGGGCGATCCGTGCGAGCCGTGGCATTGGCACGGCTACGTCGGCATGGAGCGCGAGGCGGTCGAGGCGATCGCGGACTGGATCCGCAATCCGGTGCCCGAGAAACCGTAGCCCCATCCTCTCCCCGGCCCTCTGCTCTTCAATCCTGCCCCAAAGGGGACCCCGGG
>JBGOST010000140.1:0-6279 GCA_041476125.1 Usitatibacter sp.
ATTCAGCGAGGAAAGAATCTGGAGAATATGAGGGTCAGACTCCAATATTCAGGGCTGTGAATCGCCCTAGGCGGAATATTGGAGTCTGACCCTCATATTCAGTCCAGCGGGGTGGAGGCGAACTCGGGCAGGAGCTCGGCGCGCCGGGAGTAGGCGACGAGCGCCGGGTACTTCGCGGCCGGGATCTCCGCGGCGTTGTAGTACTGGCCGAAGCGCCAGGCGACGGCGGTCATGACGTCGGCGGCGGTGAAGCGATCGCTGTGGAGCCACGGCTTCGCCTTCGCCGCGAGGGGCTCGAGCTGCGCGAAAGCGGTGTTGGCCTGGCCGACGATCCGCTCCACCCAGGCCGGATGCACCTTGTCCTTCGGCCGCTGCTCCCTCTCGTAGACGATGTTCACGTTCTTGTCCGTGGCGGCGAGCGCGAAGCCGATCACGTGCAGCGCCTGGCAACGCGCGCCGATTTCCACCGGGAGCAAGCGCCGCGCCGGAGCCACCGTCGCCTCGAGATAATCGAGGATCAGCGTCGAATCCATGAGCACCGTGCCGTCGTCGCACACGAGGGTCGGCGCCTTCACCACGGGATTGACCTTGCGGAACTCCTCGAAGTGGCGAAAGACCGAGACGTGGCGGTGATCGAATGCGATGCCCATCATCTTCATGGAGATGGCGCAGCGCCGCACGTAGGGAGAGTCGGGCATGCCGATGAGGACCATGGCGGAAGTGTAAGATAAAAACATGAAAAAGATCGACATCTTCAACCACGTCATGCCGATGAAGTTCTTCGAGCGCATCGGCGACTACAAGGACATCGGCAAGCGCATGCGCGAAGTGCCGATGCTCTACGACCTGGACGTGCGCTTGCGCGTGATGGACCGTTTCCCGGGCTACCAGCAGGTGCTGTGCGCGGGCATGCCGCCCATCGAGGCGCTCGCCGGCCCGAAGGACAGCCCGGAGCTCGCGCGCATCTGCAACGACGGCATGGCGGAGCTGTGCGCCAGGCACCCCGCGCGCTTTCCGACGTTCATCGCCTCGCTCGCGCTCAACAATCCGGACTCGTGCATCGACGAGATCAACCGCTGCGTGAAGGACCTGGGCGCGCGCGGCGTGCAGGTCTTCTCCAACGTCGACGGCAAGCCGCTCGACCTGCCCGAGTTCGCCCCCCTCTTCGAAACGATGGCGCGCCTCGACCTGCCGATCCTGCTGCATCCGGCGCGGGGCGCGGACTTTCCCGACTATCTCACCGAGAAGAAGTCGCAGTACGAGATGTGGTGGGCCTTCGGCTGGCCGTACGAGACGAGTGTCGCGATGGCGCGCATCGTCTTCGCGGGCATCTTCGACAGGCACCCCGACATCAAGATCATCACCCACCACTACGGCGGGATGATTCCCTACTTCGAAGGACGCGTCGGCCCGGGCCTCGACCAACTGGGCTCGCGCACCTCCGGGTTCGATCCCGCCTCGATCAAGATCAAGAGGCGCCCGTTCGACTACTTCAAGATGTTCTACGCCGACACCGCGGTCTTCGGCTCGCGCGCGGCGACCGAGTGCGGCATGGCGTTCTTCGGGCCCGGGCGCACGCTCTTCGCCAGCGACGCGCCGTTCGATCCCGAGAAGGGCCCGATGTTCATCCGCGAGACCATCAAGGTGATCGAGTCGCTGAATTTGAGCGAGGCCGACCGCGCCAGGGTCTTCCACGGCAACGCCGAGCGCCTGCTCAAGCTCGCCGGCGCCTCAGAGGATGAAGCTCACCGCTCCAAGGGAGCCCAGCTCGAGCGAATCGAGGATCGCCTCGCGTAGCGCGATCCGCAGTCCGCCGTCGGTCACGCGAAGGCGGTAGCGATAGCGCCCGACGTACTGGCCGATGCGCTCGTCGCGGCGGAAGCGGTGGACGGTGAAGTTGGCTTCGACAATTACGTCGCCCTCTCCCCGGCCGCTACCCTCTCCCCGGCCCTCCCCCAAGGGGGAGGGAGAACTTCGCTCTACGATCCGAACGTTGCTGATCATCCGGCGCGTGCGCGAATGGGGAAACTCCGCGTGGGCGTGCGGGTCCTTGAGCCGTGCCACGCGCCCGCGGATGCGGTCGATGTCGTCGGCGATGAGAAAGAGCGTGCTCGCCGGATCGCCCTCGGGAGAGTCGTTCGACGGCACGCGGTAGCGCGCGTCCTCGGTGAGGAGGGCCAGCCATTCGTCGAGCTTCCACGCGTCGAGCAATGCGGCCTCTTGAAAGAGGAAATCCTCGACCTCGGCACGGGTGATCATGGCGCGTGCATGTAGCGGTCCCAGTGGATCCAGAACTCGCGCAGGTGCAGCTCGTCGGTGTTGAGCTGCTCGCCCTCCTTCGCCATGCCGCGCGTCATCGGCGACCACGGGATCTCGCGCCACGCGCTCATGCCCTCCTGCACCGATTCCAGCGCCTCGACGTCGTCGGGCGTGGCGAAACCGCCGGGACCGTAGAAGGTGAGGAAGCTGTCGAGGCGGATGGCGCGCGCGCGCGGCGACTCTGCCTTCGGGCCCAACGCCCACGCGCTCACCTGCATGCGATCGGGCGCGGTGGGATGGAACGTGCGCACCGTCACCGACGAGCCGTCGTTCACCACCAGGTTGGGAAAGATCACGAGGTTGCGGTTGGTGTCGGCCACGCGGCGCGCCCTCGCCTCGCCCAGGCGCTCCACCAGCTCGGCGCGGATCGCCTCGATCTCGGGCTTCGCCGCCTCGCCGTAGAGCGGGATCCACTTCGCCACCGGCCGGCCGCGGAAATTCTCGTTGTCGATCACCGCGTGCCCGTTGCCCAGCGCCTTGCCCACGCCGTGCGCGGGCATCACGTGGCCCTTCGCGGGCTTGGGGACCTGCACGCCGGATTTCTTGATGTAATCGAGCCAGGTCGAGTGCGTGCTCATCAGGTGGTAGTCGTCGAAGCTGTTCTCGACCAGCAGCTTCCAGTTGGCGCGGATCGTGTACTCCTGCGTGCCGCGGATGATCTCCATCTCGCCGCTCGCCGACTGGTCGATGACGAGGTCGAGGTATTCCCTCGCGCCCGCTAGGTAGTCCTCGAGCGGCATCGCGTCGGGGTTGAACGAGAGGAACACGAAGCCGCGATAGGAGGCGACGTGGGGCGGTTGCGCGAGCCCCAGCTCGGCGCGGTTGAAGCTCGCGGGGTAGCTCGATTCTCCGGGCACGCCGTCCAGGCGCCCGTCGCGATCGTAGCTCCAGCCGTGATAGAAGCACTGGTAGCCGCGCGCATTGCCCGAGCGCTCGCGGCACACGACTGCGCCTCGGTGCCGGCAGACGTTCAGGAACACGCGGATCTTCGCCGCGCTGTCGCGGCAGAGGATGATCGGGCGGCCGCATAGCGTGCGCGTCACGAAGTCGCCCGCGGCGGGCACCTCGCTCTCGTGGCCGGCGTAGATCCAGCACACGTCGAAGATGCGCCGCATCTCGCGCTCGAGAACCGCCGGATCGACCATCGCCGCGCGATGCACGCGGAAGTCCAGGCGATCCGGATCGTTCAAGACATGATGGGTCTCGTTCATGACGTTATGATACGGGACGCCCAGAGGAGGAGAAATGCGGTTGCGCAGCGTCTGCCGGTCGATCTTCGTGGTTTTCGCGCTCTTCGTGGCTCCCGCGTTGCACGCCCAGCCGGCCTACCCCTCGCGCACGATCACCCTGGTGGTTCCGTACACGCCGGGCACGGGCGCCGACCTCATCGCGCGGCTTCTCTCGCCGCGCCTCGCCGAGCGCCTCGCGGTCGCCGTCGTGGTGGAGAACAGGGCGGGCGCGAGCGGTGCGATCGGCACCGAGATCGTCGCCAAGTCGCCGCCCGATGGCCACACGCTCCTCTTCACCGCTACCTCGCACGGCACGGTTCCCGCGCTCAACCACAAGCTGCCGTTCGATCCGGTGAAGAGCTTCACGCCGGTGGCGCTCACCGCGACGAGCGCGCTCGCCTTCGTCGTCGGCCCGCAGGTCCCTGCGTCGAAGATGGGGGATTTCATCGCGCTCGCCAAGAAGCAGCCCGGCGCCCTGCACTACTCCTCGCCCGGCAATGGCAGCCCGCAGCACCTCACGATGGAGCTAGTCAAGCTCGAGACGGGGATCGACGTCGTGCACGTGCCTTATCGCGGCTCGGCCGGCGCGTCCTCCGATCTCGTGGGCGGCCACGTGGATGCGACGGTGGCCGCGCTGCAGACGATGGCGCCTTTCGTCAACGCCGGGCGCTTGAAGATGCTCGCGGTGCTTTCCACCGAGAGATCACCCGCGTTCCCCGATGTGCCGACGATGAAGGAGCTCGGACTGCCACGCCTGGTCGTCGATACCTGGTACGGGATCTTCGCGCCCGCCGGGACGCCTCACGAGGTTGTTGCGCGACTCAACACCGAGGTGAACGCTCTCCTGCAATTGCCGGAGATCCGCGAGGCGCTTGCGAAACAGGGACTCACCGCGGTGGTCGATCGCCCGGAGCGCCTGGGCGGGCTCGTGGAGCTCGAGCTCTCGCGCTGGAGCGGCGTGGTGGCCTCCGCCGCCATCAAGGCCGAGTGATGAGCCTCGCCCTCGACCTGGTGATCGCCTCGCGCACGCTCGCCGAGCACGGGGTGATCGACGCCTATGGGCACGCGAGCGCGCGCTCGGAGGCGAACCCGCAGCGCTACCTCCTGGCGCGCAACGTCGCCCCCGAGCTTGTCACCGAGGCCGACATCCTCGAATACGACCTGGACAGCAACGCGATCGACGCCAGGGGCCAGGCGCTGTACCAGGAGCGCTTCATCCACGGCGAGATCTACAAGGCGCGGCCCGACGTGATGGCGATCGTGCACAACCACTCGCAATCGGTGGTGCCCTTCGCGTGCACCGGCTGCGAGCTGAAGCCGATCTTCCACATGGCGGCCTTCGTCGGGCTGGGCGTGCCGTCGTGGGACATCCGCGACGCGCAGAAGGGCAGCGACATGCTGGTGCGAACGCCGTACCTCGGCGAGCATCTCGCGCGCAACCTCGGCAAGCACCCGGCGGTGCTCATGCGCGGCCACGGCTCGACGGTCGTCGCCGAGAACATCCAGCGCGCCGTCGGCCGCACGATCTACATGGACGTGAATGCCCGCATGCAGTACCAGGCGATCGTTCTCGCGGGCGCCGGCGGAAAGATCGTCTTCATGGACGACGACGAGGTCGCCGCCAACGTCTCATGGCAGAACTACGAGCGCTCGTGGAGCCTGTGGAAGACGAAAGTGCTGGCGCAGCTCAGGGCCGGGAAAGGGACGCCTGGACCTGGCGGTAGTACCCGATGACCTTCGGCACGTAGGCCGTCGTCTGGGGATACGCGGGAATGCGATTGCCCGCGCGAATCACGGCGTTCGGGCCCGCGTTGTAGGCGGCGATCGCGAGCTCCAGGTCGTTCTCGAACAGCACCAGAAGCTCCTTCAGGTGCTTCACGCCGCCGTTGATGTTCTGCGCCGGGTCGAAGATGTTGCGCACGCCGTAGCGCTTCGCGGTCTCGGGCATGAGTTGCATGAGGCCGGAGGCCCCTGCGGGAGACACCGCGTTCGGATTGTACGAAGATTCCGCCCGTATCAGCGCGTGCACGAGCGCGCCATCCACGCCGTGCGTGCGGGACGCCACGTCGACCATCTTCGAATAGCGGATGATCTCCGCTTCGAAGGGCTGCGCCTGCGCGACGCCCAGCATTGCGAATACCCCGATTGCGATCCCTCGGATCCATTTCGCCCATCCCATGCATACCTCCCGTTTTGCTGCGGTGCAGCAACGGGCATTTTAGGGACTATCGGCGTTGAGTCAACCTTCGGCGCACCAATTATTTTGTGCTATGCAGCAAACCCCTGTGAATCAACGCGTTGCGCGTCACTCACTCCGAAGCAATTCCCGGAAGGGGCCGTTTGCGCTCGAGGTGAAAGCGCACGAGGGCGGCGAAACGATATAGCGCGTGGACGAACTTGCCGTAGGGCAGCGTCACGAAGAGCGCGAGGACGCATCCCAGGTGCACGGCGAGCAGCACGCCCATGGCGCGCGTCTCGCGCATGAAGAGCAGGGCGAGGCCGGTCAGGCTGGTGGCAATGAGCAGCGCCAGGAATCCCGAATCCATGCCGCGTTGCCGCGGGTCGCCGAGATCCGGATCGCTGCGGCCGCGCAGCCACAGCAGCCCAATCGGCCCGACGACGAGTCCCAGGCCGCCGAACAGGCCCAGGAGCACCGGCAGGCTGTAGAAGGGATAGGGCGCCTTCCATCCGAACCCATAGTGATAGACCGCCGCGACGCACGTCGCGGCGA
>JBGOST010000141.1:0-6267 GCA_041476125.1 Usitatibacter sp.
CGAGGACGCGGCCGTGGGCTACGACGGCAAGCCGGTGCTCTCGGGCATCGAGTGGAGCGTGCTGCCCGGGGACGCGATCGGCCTCCTCGGCCCCAACGGCGCGGGCAAATCCACGCTCCTGAAATCCGTGGTCGGCGAGCTGCCGCTCATTTCCGGGGAGCTGCACCGCGCGGAAGGATTGCGCATCGGCTACTTCGCGCAGCACCAGGTCGACCAGCTTCGCGCGGACGAGAACCCGCTTTGGCATCTCGCGAAGCTCGCGCCGGGCGAACGCGAGCAGGCCTTCCGCAATTTCCTCGGCGGCTTCGACATCCGCGGCGACCAGGTGACGCAGAAAGTCGCGAGCTTCTCCGGCGGCGAGAAGGCGCGCCTCGCCTTGGCACTCATCGTCTGGCAGCGGCCGAACCTGCTGCTCCTCGACGAGCCCACCAACCACCTCGACATCGAGATGCGCGAGGCGCTGGCGCAGGCGCTCACGGACTTCGAAGGCGCACTCGTGGTGGTCGCGCACGACCGCCACCTGCTCGCCGCGGCCACCGACCAGTGGCTGCTCGTGGCCGACGGCGCCGTGACGCCTTTCGAAGGCGACCTCGACGATTACAAGGAATGGTCCAGGCAGCACCAGGCGCGCGGCGCCGGTCGCGACCCGCGCGACGACTCCGGGGTGACACGCAAGGAAGAGCGGCGCGCCGAGGCCGCGATTCGCCAGAAGGAGGCGCTCGCGCGCAAGCCCTTCGAAAAGCGGCTGGCGGCGATCGAGTCCGAGCTGGCGCCGCTCGCGGCGGAGGCGAAGGCGACCGAAGCGTGGCTCGCGTCCGCCGAAGCCTACGAGGAAGGCAATCGCGAAAAGCTCCAGCTGGCACTCAAGCGCCGCTCCGAAGTGTCCCAGCGCATCGGCCGTCTCGAGGAGGACTGGCTGTGGATCCAGGCCGAGATGGAAAAGGCGGCGCGGTAGTCAACCGCGCGCTGCGAGGCTCGTTTTCGGGGGTGCACGGACGCGTAGGTGAGACCGCGAACCCCGCACAACCTCAAACAAAGGAAGGCCACCCATGCAACTCGATGCCGCACTACCCATCGTCCGCGCGCTTGCCGACGGCGTGAATCCCCTCACCGGCGAGGCGTATCCCGAGCACAGCCCCTACGCCGAGCCGCGCACCTTGCGAGCGCTCTACTCCGCCGTGGACCTCATGCAGCGCGAGGTCGAGCGCGAACGGCGCCGCGAGCGGCTGCCCGCGAATTTCGGCAAGCCCTGGACCGAGGGCGAGGACAAGACGCTTACGGGCGAGTTCGACGCGGGTGTCGCGATGAGCGACATCGCGCGCAAGCACGCGCGCACGCAAAGCTCGATCCGGCTGCGGCTGGAAAAGCTCGGGAAGATCGCCCCTATGACTTCTTCAGCTTGAGCGCCGCGGAATTCATGCAGTACCGCAACCCGGTCGGTTGCGGCCCATCGTCGAACACGTGGCCGAGGTGCGCGTCGCAGCGCGAGCACAGCACCTCGGTGCGCGCCATGAACCAGCTGCGGTCCTGCTTCTCCGTCACGGCCTCCTTGGAGATGGGCTGCCAGTAGCTGGGCCACCCGGTCCCCGAATCGAACTTCGCATCCGAGGCGAAGAGCTCCTGCCCGCAGCAGATGCACGTGTAGGTGCCGGGCTCCTTGCTCGCGTGGTACTCGCCCGTGAAAGCGCGCTCGGTGCCGTGCTTGCGCGTCACGTCG
The DNA here is from genome assembly GCA_041476125.1 of Usitatibacter sp. Taxonomy (GTDB): domain Bacteria; phylum Pseudomonadota; class Gammaproteobacteria; order Burkholderiales; family Usitatibacteraceae; genus Usitatibacter. The sequence continues at coordinate 1,718 of JBGOST010000141.1, forward strand.
TATTGCTCGGCGGTGAGCTGCTTCTTCCACTCCGCGTCGGTCTTCTTCACTTTTTCCATCGCTCTTTCCTCGTCACCCCGGCGAAGGCCGGGGCCCCATCATCCTCATTTTAGTCGGTTATCCTTCGCACACCTTGCAAAAGCACGATTACTCCGCCGTCTTTCGCGACCGCAACCTCGGGGTCATCCTCCTGCTCGGCTTCTCGTCGGGCCTGCCCCTCGCCCTCACGGGAGCCACGCTCCAGGCGTGGATGAGCGTGGAAGGCGTGGACCTGTCCACCATGGGCATCTTCACGCTCGTGGGCCTTCCGTACACCGCGAAGTTCCTCTGGGCGCCCACCATGGATCGCTTCGTGCCCCCGTTCCTGGGCCGGCGCCGCGGTTGGTTGCTGATCACTCAGGCGGCGCTCATTGCCGGCATTGCGGCGATGGCGTTCTCGTCGCCCCGCGAGCAGGTGGCGATGGTGGCCTCGCTCGCGGTGTTCGTCGCGCTCGCCTCCGCCTCGCACGACATCGGCGTGGACGCGTACCGGACGGACGTGGTGCCGAAGGAGGAGCGCGGCTTGGGGGCCGCGCTCGGCGTCATCGGGTATCGCATGGCGATGCTGGTGTCCGGCGCGCTGGCGCTCGCGATCGTTGCGGGCTCGTCGTGGATTCCAGGGATCGGGTGGCGCAACACCTACCTTCTCATGGCCGCGCTCATGGGCATCGGCGTCATCGGAACCGTGTGGGGAACGGAGCCCGCGGCCGCGGCCCCACCTCCCCGCAGCATGCGCGAAGCGGTGTTCGAGCCCTTGCACGAATTCTTCTCGCGCTCGGGCGCGATCTGGCTGCTGGTGCTGATCGTGCTCTACAAGCTGGGCGATGCGTTCGCCGGCTCGCTCACCACCGCCTTCCTGTTGCGCGGCCCGGGCTTCTCGCTCGTCGAGGTGGGCTTCGTCAACAAGGCCGCCGGCCTCGTGGCGACGATCATCGGGCTGGTGATCGGCGGCACGCTCATGGTGAGGCTCGGGCTTTATCGCTCGCTGCTGGTCTTCGGCATCCTGCAGGCGGTCTCGATCCTCGCCTTCATGTGGCTGGCACTCGCCGGCAAGAGCTTTGGGCTGATGGTGTTCGCGGTGGCGGCCGAGAACATCTGCGGCGGCATGGGAACCGCGGCTTTCGTCGCCCTGCTCATGGCGCTTTGCGACCATCGCTTCACCGCGACGCAGTACGCGCTGCTCTCGGCGCTCTCGGCGTTCGGGCGCGTCTACGTGGGGCCCGTGGCCGGCTACGCCACCGACCCGAAATACCTCGGCCTCACGTGGGCCACGTTCTTCTTCCTCGCATTTGTCTCGGCGTTGCCCGGGCTCGCGCTGCTCTGGTGGCAGCGCCCGGCCATCGAGGCCCTCGACACGAAATAAGAGGGTCAGACTCCAATATTCAGGGCAGCGAATCGCCCAAGTCGGAATATTGGAGTCTGACCCTCTTATTTCAGGGTTTGCGGCGGAAGCGGAAGACGCCGAGGCTTCCGAAAAGGTTCGGCATGAACGTGCGCGTGCGTCCCTCGTGCAGCACGCGCTCGTCGAGGATCTGCGCGCCCACCTTCACGCACAGGTCCTCGAAGTCCTTCACCGTGCACAGGTGGATGTTGGGCGTGTCGTACCAGCTGTAGGGCAGCGTCTTCGAGACCGGCATGTGGCCGCGCAGGATGTCCAGGCGGTGGCGCCAGTAGCCGAAGTTGGGGAAGGTGACGATGCCCTCGCGCCCGACGCGCAGCATCTCGTTCAGCACGCTCTCGGCGTTGCGCATCGCCTGCAGCGTTTGCGAGAGGATCACGAAGTCGAAGGCGCCGTCCTCGAAATTGGCGAGCCCGCTCTCGATGTCGGTCTGGATCACGTTGACGCCGTTCTTCACGCTCGCGAGCACGTTGGCGGCGTCGATCTCGATGCCGTAGCCGCTCGCCGCGTTGGTGGCCGCCAGGCCCGCGAGCAGCACGCCGTCGCCGCACCCCAGGTCGAGCACGCGCGAGCCCTCCGGGATCCACGAGGCGATGAGCTCGTAGTCGTAGCGCTGCATCATCACGGGCCGTCTCCCCGACCCGCGTAACCGCGCATCTCCTCGAGGTCCGAGGCCGCCAGCACGAGCGGCGTGCGGCGCGCGCCGGCGCCGATCTCGGCGGCGATGTTGTCGACGTAGGCCGCGATGAGCTGGTGGTAGTGCGGGTTGTCGAGCAGGAAGGCGTCGTGGCCGTGCGGGGCGTCGATCTCCGCGTAGGTCACCGCCTTGCGCGAGGCGACCATCGCCTTCACGAGCTCGCGCGAGCGGTGCGGCGGGAAACGCCAGTCGCTCTTGAAGGACGCCACGAAGAAGCCCGCCTTCGCCGCCGACAGCGCTCTGGCGAGGTCGCCGCCGGTTTCCTTGGCGGGATCGAAGTAGTCGAGCGTCTTGGTCATCAGCAGGTAGGTATTGGCGTCGAACACCTGCGCGAACTTGTCGCCCTGGTAGCGCAGGTACGACTCGATCTCGAATTCGACGTCGTAGTTGAAGCCGTACTCGTCGCGCTTCAGCACGCGCCCGAACTTCTCCATGAGGAGATCTTCCGACAGGTACGTGATGTGGCCCAGCATGCGCGCGAGCTTCAGCCCCCGCGCGGGAATGGCCTTGTGCGCATAGAAGTTGCCGCCGTGGAAGTCCGGGTCGGAGACGATCGCCTGCCGCGCGACGTCGTTGAACGCGATGTTCTGCGTCGAGAGGCGCGAGGCCGCCGCGATCACGAATGCGTGGCGGATGCGATCGGGAAACGAGAGCGTCCACTGCATCGCCTGCATGCCGCCCAGGGAACCGCCGATCGCCGCGGCGAGCTTCTCGATGCCGAGGCGGTCCATGAGGCGCGCCTGCGAGACGACCCAATCCTCGACCGTCACCACCGGGAAGCTCGCGCCGTACGGCTGCCCCGTCGCGCGGTCGATGGATCCCGGGCCGGTGGAGCCGTGGCAGCCGCCGATGTTGTTGACCCCGATCACGAAGAAGCGGTCGGTGTCGATCGGCTTGCCGGGCCCGATGAGGTTATCCCACCAGCCGACCTTCTTCGGATCGTCGGCGTAGAACCCCGCGACATGGTGGCTGCCCGAGAGCGCATGGCACACCAGCACCGCGTTGGAGCGATCGGCGTTGAGCGCGCCGTAGGTTTCGTAGGCGAGCTCGTAGGAGGCGAGCGTCTTGCCCGCCTTCATGATGAGGGGCTCGAGGAAGCCGGCGCGCTGCGCCACCGCGGCTCCCACCGAGCGAGGATCGATATCGCTCATAAAAAAATCCGACGGCGGTTTGCGCGTGTCGGATTTTTGGGAGCCGCCACTCGCTTTAGCCGCATTTATTGCGCGCCCGCAAGCTGAGCTCAAATCGGCGCGTGAAGGGGGATTCTAAGCGTTTAGGCCGCCGCTAACAAGCTACCATTGGGCCCCCATTGGGGCATGCAGCTTCCGATTTCGGCGCCGGCGCCGCGAGAAGCCGCCTGAGGCAGCGCGCGGAGGCGGGGGACATGCTCCTCGGCGTCGATCTCCTTCGCGCGCATCGGGTGCTCGTCGCCCATAGCCAGCGAAAGGTCTATTTCTCGTATGTTGGCGGCACCGTGTTCCCTCCGCAGCGAGGCCGGGGTTGCGATGATCCGCCGCCGCCCGGCGAGGCGCCCTCCGAGTAGCCGTTTCGGGGGCCGCTAACCAGCTACCATTGCGCCTGCCCATGTCGCGCCATACCGAAACGAGTCGAGACCCCTCCATGAGACTGAAGAATCCGATCCGGTGGGCAGGCTTAGCCGCCCTCCTCGTTTTCCAATTCGCCGCGCCGGCCAACGCCGCCGAAGCACGCCTATACGCCGTGCTTTCCCTGGTCGGCGACCGGCTGGAGCTGGTCCAGCGCGTGGCGGCCACCGAGACCACACCGGAACGAAGCGTGGTGGAGTTCCTCGATGTCGGGGAGAAGGTGTTCGACCAGACGGTCAGGCTCGCCGCGTACGAGGTCCTCACCAAGGCCGAACCGAAAAGCACGCCGATGATGCTCGAGGCGCGCGATCCGTCGCTTTACGCGGCGCAGGCGCGGCTGCTGGAAGAGGGCGGCGCGAGGTTCGAGACGTTGCGCTCGATGCTGGCCGGATCCAAGGCCACGCACCTGGTCCTCGTCACGCGCCTTCGCTACGAAGCGATGCTGCAGACCGACAGCGGACACCTGGGCAGCGGGCCGCTCGAGGGGCTGGGCTTCTACATCGATCGCAGCAAGCCGCTCATCTCCGGGAGTACCGGCGAAGCGGCGAGTGGATTCCTGGCCGCGTTCACCTATTTCCAGGTTTCCGTCTACGACATCGAGCGCCGCCAGGTGCTGCGCACTGAGCAGGTGACGGCTTCGACGACCCTGTCGGCTGCGCGCTCTCGCGAGGGAGATCCGTGGACGACCCTGACTTCGCAGGAAAAGGTCGCATTGCTGCGGCAAATGATCTCGAGGGAAATCGGGCGCGTGCTGCCGAAGATGGTGCGCTCGATCTTCTAGGGGGCGTTCAGCTTCTCCATCAGCGCCTGC
>JBGOST010000142.1:0-6227 GCA_041476125.1 Usitatibacter sp.
AACGCCTCGAACCCCGGCGTGATCTCGGTTCCGAGTTCGACGCTTAGCGCCATCGCGCGCGCGACGACCTCCTGCGGATCGGAAATGTCGGCGGGCGTGATCTTGTTCACCACTTCGGCCGCGGTGTAGCCCAGCATTCGCTCGGCGCCGACGTTGAAGATCTGGATGACCCCCTTCGCGTCGGTGGCGATGCTGGAGAAGTTGGCGCTGTTGAAAATCGCGCTCTGCAGGGCCCCTGCCTTGAGCAGCACCTCTGCGGCCTGCTTGCGCAAGGCCACGCCGGCAACTCCGGGGAGCCCGATCTTTCCCTGCGCCGCGCTCTTTATCCTGGCCATTACGCCGATACTGCCCCAAATAGAGGGCGGGCTATGTAGTCCTTTGACTACAAGAGTTGTAGTCCTTGAGACGCCAAGGCATCAGGCGATGCCAGGATTGCCTTCCACGCCCACCAGTTTCGGCAGGTTGAGCTTCGGCGTGGCGACCGTCTTGCGGTCGCGAAGGTACTTCGTCACGACGTCCCAGATAGGCTCGCCCGTCGCGCCTTCGGCCACCGGGGCCCAGCCCGCGACCTTGTAGAGCCTGGCCGCATCGATGGGCTTGCCGTCGAGGCGCATATCGCTGATGCGCTTGCCCATCGTTTCGCCGGGCGTGCAGGTGTAGGTGAGGCCGCCGACCCGCACCATGTCGCCGCCCTGCTGGTAGTACGGGTCGGGGTTGAAGAGATTGTCGCAAACGTCCTCGAGGATCGTCTTGATCATCCCGCCCGAAACGTCGTTCAGCGTCGTGGCGGGATAGGTGATCCCGGTCCAGTCCATCACGTTCTCCGTCGTGATCGCCTGGCCGGGAAGGAGCGTCGTTCCCCAGCGAAACCCCGGCGAGAACGCGATCTCGGCGCCCTTCACCGCCATGAGCGCATCGACGATCAACTGGTCGAGCGTGCCGTTGAAATTGCCGCGGCGATAGAGGAGGCCTTCGGTCACGGCGAGCTTCTCGGCAAGGCGGGATTCGTAGGGCGCGCGGACTGCGGCGATGTGCTCCGCCATCGCGCGATCCGGCGGCAGCAGATTCGAGAACACCGGAAGCAGGTGGTATTGCGTGCGCACCTTTCCGCCTTTCACCTCGAAGTCCACCACGCCGATGAACTTGCCGCTGCTTCCCGCGTTGGTGATGAGCGTGCCGTCCATCAGCATCATCGGCTGGGGCACCGCGTCGTGCGTATGCCCGCCGAGGATCACGTTGAACCCCCTCACCCCCTCGGCCAACTTCAGGTCCACGTCCAAGCCGTTGTGCGAGAGCAGCACGACGACCTGTGCGCCTTTGCCGCGCACCTCGTCGACATGCTTCTGCACCTCCGCCTCCTTGATCCCGAATGTCCAATCGGCGACGAAGTAGCGCGGGTTGGCGATCGGCGTGTACGGAAAGGCCTGCCCGATGATCGCGATGGAGATGCCGTTCACCTCGCGGATCACGTAGGGCTTGAACACCGGGTCGCCGAAATCCGCGGTGGCGACGTTCTGCGCGAGGAAATCGATGCGGCCCTTGAAGTCGTTCTCCACCACGTGCTTCACGCGATCCTGGCCATAGGTGAACTCCCAGTGGCCGGTCGTGATTTCGACGCCGAGGAGCTTCTGCGCGTCGACCATGTCCTGGCCCCGGGTCCAGAGCGCGGTGGCCGAGCCCTGCCACGAGTCGCCGCCGTCGAGCAGCAGCGCGCCGGGACGCGAGGCCTTGAGCCGCTTCACGAGCGTGGCGAGGTGCGCGAAGCCGCCCATCTTTCCATAGACCTTGGCGAGCTCCGCGAAATCGAGGTACGTGTACGCGTACGCCTGCCGGGTGCGCGGCGCCATTGCGTACGCGTCGAGGAAACCGCGTCCGACGCGGTGCGGTGGCCGGCCCGCATGGCGTCCGATGCCGAGGTTGGCGTTGGGCTCGCGGAAGTACACCGGCTGCAGCTGCGCGTGCGTGTCGGTGATATGCAGGAGGCTTGCGGTGCCGAAACGCGGGATGTTGTAGAAAGCGCCGCCGTCGGCGGCGAGCGCGTGGCGCGAAGCGAGGGGAAGCCCCGCGGCGGCGGCCGCGGCCAGCGCCTGGAGGAACTCGCGGCGCTCCAAGCTCAGAACTCCAGGCTGTCCGCGATCGCCTTTATGCCCGCTGCGGCACACACCTCGTCGGCCGCCCCGCCCGGGGCGCCGGAGACGCCGATGCCCCCGAGGATCGAGCCGCCTGCCTGGATCATCAGCCCGCCGCCGACCGCGACAAGCCGCGGGAATTGCCGAACGCCCGCCATCGACTCGCCCGGACGCGAGGACTTTTCGATCTCGCCGGTGTTGGTGCGAAAGGACACCGCCGACCACGCCTTGTTGGCCGAGATCTCGACCGTATGCGGCCCCGCGAAGCGATCGCGCAGCAGGACCTGTGTGAGGCCCGCGCGATCGACCACCGCGACGGCGACTTGATAGCCGTCGGCGCGGCATTTGGCGAGGGCCGCCTGGGCCGCCTTCAACGCCGTTTCAGGGGTGAGCTGGCGGATCGTGAAGGTCGTGTTGTCGGCATACGCGAAGCTGCACGCGGCCACGCAGACCACCCATGCCGTCGCGCGCCTCATTTGTTCACCGGTGAGTCTGGATCCATGAGCAACGCGACGACGTCCTTCATTTGCTGCTCGGTGAGGATGTGTTTCTGGCCGAAGCGCGGCATGTTCGAGCAAGCCGCGAATGCGTGCGAGTTGTAGACCTTTCCGTAGGCGTATTTCTGCATCTCCGGGGTAAAGCCGCGGAGCTTGCCGAAGTTGTAGAGCGGCGGGCCGATGGTGCCGAACGAGACCTCGGCCTTCGTGAGCTGGTGGCACGCGTAGCAGTTGGCGCCGGAGGGAATCGCCGGGTTGTCGCTGAACTGCATCCCGGTGCCCGTCTGCGCGATCCTCTCGCCTCGCTTCCAGTCGCCGAGATACTTGCCGTCGGCGGGATACGTGATGAGCGCCAGCTGCTCGCTCTGGAGCCGCTCGGCCACTTCCTTGGGCAGCGGCTTCTCGGAGAACTGGCTGCATACCCGCTGCGCCTCGTCCTGGTCGAGGCGGTCGACCTTCGCCTGGCCGCGGTCCTTGAACGACACCTTGAGCATCGCAAGCGCCTTGGCCGCGGCTTGTTCGTCGCTCATCGTCATGGAGGCGCAGCCGGCGCCCACGATGCCGGCCGCCGCGAATGCCACGATCGTCTTGTTCTTCATGGCGTTCTCCGTCAGCGTTTGATCGACGGCGCGTCGAAGACGCCGCCGTTCGCGTTCTTCGCGAGGAACATCGTGAGCGCGATCGACGCCGGCGAGATGAACTCCAGCTCCGGAAAGCGCTGCTGGCGGAAGCAGTCGTAGAGGCGCCATTGCATCGAGCGCACCTCGCCCTGCGAGACGCGATACGCCGGCCACCCCCCGTATGCCTTCTGTGCGTCGTCCTTGTTCAGCAGGTTCGGCAAATCCTGGAGGCGGATGCGCTGCTTATCCATGCCATGGCAGCTCGCGCACGAAAAGTCGTGCGGGCCGCCGCGGAAGAAGAAGATCTTCTTGCCGATCTCGTAGGCCTCGACTTCCCTGGGGTGGCTCCCCGCGACACTCACTTTCATGCCGCGCGACTGTCCCGTGATGTAGGCGACGAGCGCGTCCATCGGCACCTTCTTGCCGGGATCCCCGAACGGATCCTTTTTCGCCTGCTCGGGCGTGAAACCCTGCAGCGTCACCATGCAGGTGACGAGCCGGCTTTCGAGGTCCTCGACCTTGTCCGAATCCGCGAAGTACTTGGGAAGGACGGTATAGGCGCCCTTCACGACCCCGGGCCCCAGGCCCACGTCGCAGCGCTCGAGCGAAGCGTTCTTCGGGCCGCGCCTTTCCTTCCACAGGGCCTCGCCGCGGGCTTCCCACAGCTCGGCGGGGTTTCCGTCCCCGAGGGCGGCGCGGTAACGCTCGATCTCCTCGACCGCCGATCGTTGCGCGAAAGCGGGGGACGCGGCAAGCGCGCCGAGAAAGCAAAGGGCCGATGCGATCCGGGGGATCGAGTTCAATGCGCCTCCTAGGGCTTCAGGTACGCGAAACCTTCCTGCGCTTGCAGGCGGGCCACCTCCGCGACTCCGGAGGCGACGTATTTCACGTCGTCGATCATCTGCTTCTTGTCGATGTTGCGCGACTTCAGGGTGTATTCGCACACGCGAAACTCCACGCCCCTGGACACGAGATCCTGCACCGCGACCTCGAACGGGTTGCCGTTCGCGTCCTTCGCGTCGCGAATCAGGAAGTTGATGCCCGCGGCGTGCGAGACGACGACGATCTTCGCCCGCGGATCGGCGTTCAAGTGGTTGCGGATGTTGCGGATCGCCTGCGGCGCGCGCTCCACGCCTTCGTTCATGTGATAGACGACCTTGATGGGTTCACCTGGAGCCGCGAACGCAACCAGCGCGGCGCTTCCCAGCAAGGCGGCGAACCAGGCCCTCACGAAATGACCGCCTCGTCGGTGCGCTTGTCGCCCTTGTTGTCGGTCCACGTGATGACGACCTTGTCGCCCGGCTTGCCACCGGCGAAGCGGAACGAGAGGAACGGGTTCTTCGAAACCGCGGGCCCCCATTCCGCCGAAAGCACCGTCCTGCCGTTGTGGGTCGCGGTCACGTTCTGGATGAACCACGCGGGGATGGTCGCGCCCTTCGAATCCTTGCGCTGGCCGGTCTCCATCTCGTGGCTCATGAGGACCTTCACTTCCACCTTGTCGCCCGCCATCGTGGCGCGGATCTTCATCGGGTCCGACATGTCAGCCTCCGCACCCGCCCAAGGTCACTTTGACTTCCTTGGACGCGTAGTAGTACTTGCCGTCGCCCGCCTTCACCAGCGCGATGACGTTGGATGTCTGCCCCATCTTCACCCGTGTGTTCACCCACGGCTCGGTGCCGTCGGGGATGTTGAAGTTGGCTGCCAGGATGTTGGGATTCTTCTCCACCATGAGCGCGATCGATTCGGTCTTCGGGATCTTGCTCGAGATGGTGAAGGGTACGACCGCGCCGTTTTCGGCGATGTCGGGCGAGGTAATGGTGATGTCCTTGCTCTCGGTGGGCGCGGCTCCGCCCATCGCCTTCACCGCGTCGTTGAGCGACTTGGTCTCGAACGCCGCCTTGTTCCAGCTCTGCGCCCAGGCGCCCGCGGGCTTGAAGAGGCCCGCCGCGAAAGCGAGGCCGAGCACCGCCGCCCCTCCCGAGCCTTGCAACACTTTCCTGCGACCGCTGTTCATGAGGGCTCCTTGCTCTGTTGCATTGAATGCCAGCGAAAAATTATACAGTCTCATTGGGCCAGCACCATGGATCAGGGCCGCAGCATCCGATCCGCTTGACCCTCATGGCGGCGAGTCTATCAGCAGCGGCTTATATTGACGAGGGCTGATATACCCCCTACCCTCTGGCCATGGTCGCCCCTGCCGCCCGCAAACGTCCCGCCAAGGTGAAGGTCTCGCAGGACATCTTCGATCTCATCGGCAAGGGCGAGAACATCCGCGAGGCGAGTGCGGCGATGCAGGCGATGGCGCACCCGCTGCGGCTGAAGATCCTCTGCCTGCTGGGCAGCCAGGAGCTCTCGGTCCTGGAGATCGTCGATGCCGTGGGGACGTCGCAGAGCAACATCTCCCAGCACCTGGGCGTGCTGCGCGACAACGGCATCCTCGAGGCCCGCAAGAACGCCAACCGCGTCTTCTACCGCATCGGAGATGCGCGCGTGCTGCAGATGATCTCGCTGACCCGCCAGATCTTCTGCAGCTTCTGAACAGGAAAACGGGGTCAGGTCACTTTTTCGCGGAAGAAGTAACCTGACCCCATTTCCCGGCGGCGGTGTCGTCGCTCGCGCGCGCTTCGACCCAGCGGGCGCCCTCCGGGGTGTCCTCCCGCTTCCAGAACGGGGCGCGGGTCTTCAGGTAATCCATGATGAACTCGCACGCGGCGAAAGCCTCGCCGCGGTGCGCGCTCGAGACGCCGACCAGCACGATGCGATCGCCCGGCTTGAGCGCGCCGACGCGGTGGATGACGAGCGTGTCGATGAGGTTCCAGCGCGCGTGGGCCTGGCGGCAGATATCCTCGAGCGCCTTTTCGGTCATGCCCGGGTAGTGCTCGAGCGTCATCCCACTCACGGCGGCGGCATCGTTCACGTCGCGCACCAGACCCGTGAAGCTGGCGAGCGCGCCCACGTCCTTGCGGCCGCGCGTGAGCGCT
>JBGOST010000143.1:0-6223 GCA_041476125.1 Usitatibacter sp.
CCATCTCGAGCCGCGCGATGCGGAACGCCTCGCCCATGCCGACGATCTGGTGCGTGGCGAGCGTGCCCGAGCGCAGGCCCTTCTCATGGCCCCCGCCGTGCATCTGCGCTTCGAGGCGCACGCGCGGCTTGCGGCGCACGTAGAGCGCGCCGATGCCCTTGGGACCGTAGGTCTTGTGCGCCGAGAAGCTCATGAGGTCGACCTTGAGCTTCTCCAGGTCGATCGCCACCTTGCCCGTCGCCTGCGCCGCGTCGACGTGGAAGATGATGGATTTCGACCGCGTGAGCTCGCCGATCTCGGCAATGGGTTGGATCACGCCGATCTCGTTGTTCACCAGCATGATCGAGACGACGATGGTGTCGGGGCGGATCGCCGCCTTGAATTTCTCCAGGTCGAGCAGGCCGTCGGGCTCCGGATCCAGGTAGGTCACGTCGAAGCCTTCGCGCTCGAGCTCCCGCATCGTGTCGAGCACCGCCTTGTGCTCGGTCTTCATGGTGATGAGGTGCTTGCCCTTGGTCTTGTAGAAGTGCGCCGCGCCCTTGAGCGCGAGGTTGTCCGACTCGGTCGCGCCCGAGGTCCAGACGATCTCCTTGGCATCGGCGTTGACGAGCTTCGCGACTTCGACGCGCGCGTTCTCGACCGCCTGCTCCGCTTCCCAGCCGAACGGGTGGCTGCGCGAGGCGGGGTTGCCGAAATGCTCGGTGAGCCACGGGATCATCATCTCCGCGACGCGGGGGTCGACACGCGTGGTGGCCGAGTTATCGAGGTAGATCGGGTTCTTGCGCGCGGTGCTCATGGTTTCACGCCGAGAGGGAATGGGTGTCATGCGATTTCGGATGGCGCACGAGCGTCACGGGCCTGGATCGCTGCCGTTCCACCAGCTGCGACAGCGTCACGCCGGAAAGGAATCCCCGCACCGTGCTGTTGAGCTCTTCCCATAGGTCGTGGGTCATGCACCGCTGGTTTTCGTGGCAGTTTTCGCGGCCGCCGCATTGGGTGGAATCGAGGGGTTCCTCGACCGCCCTGATGATGTCGGCGATGGAGACCCGTGCCGCTTCCCGGGCGAGGTGGTAACCGCCGCCGGGGCCGCGAACGCTCTCGACCAGCTCGCCGCGGCGCAGCTTGCCGAAGAGCTGTTCCAGGTAGGAGAGGGAGATCTTCTGGCGATCGCTGATCTGCGCCAAGGTCACCGGGCCCCCCGAGCCGTGGAGGGCGAGATCCAGCATCGCGGTGACCGCGAAGCGTCCCTTGGTCGTCAGTTTCATCGTGTCCTCGCCGGAAGGAGCCGGTGCCTCATTACCCGAGCAATTCGCTCAAGTATATAAAGTCCGACCAATCTAGTCAAGTATGGTTCAGCCCGCTTTTCGACGCAGTTCGCCGGAGTTGGGGTCCTTTTCGAGCTCGTCGAGGCGCTCCAGGATCCTCGCCAGCCGGCCATCGATGTCCTCGGTCCGGCTTCCCAGCGCCAGCAGGACCTTGTTGAGCGGGTCGTCCAGGTCGGCGCTGACGGCGTAGGCGTCGAAGGCCATGCGGCCGGCTTCGGCGTGCTAGGGGCCCGCCTCGACGGTGCGCGCCGGGATGCCGACCACCGTGGCGCCCGCCGGAACCGCCTTCACGACGACGGAATTCGATCCGACCTTGGCGCCGTCGCCCACGGTGAACGGGCCGAGGATCTTGGCGCCCGCACCGACCACCACGCCCTTGCCGAGCGTGGGGTGGCGCTTGCCCTTGTTCCACGAGACGCCGCCGAGAGTCACGCCGTGATAGAGCGTGCAGTCGTCTCCGATCTCGGCGGTCTCGCCGATGACCACCCCCATGCCGTGGTCGATGAAAACCCGGCGACCGATCTGCGCGCCCGGGTGGATCTCGATGCCGGTGAGGAAACGCCCGATGTGCGAGAGGAAGCGCGCGATCCACCGCAGCCGCATCCGCCACAGCGCGTGCGAGAAGCGGTGCAGCTGCAGCGCGTGGAAGCCCGGATAGCAGGTGAGCACTTCCCACACGTTTCGAGCCGCGGGGTCGCGGTCGAAAACGCATTGGATGTCTTCGCGAATTCGTCCAAACATGGGGGCAGTTTATAATTCCCGACTAAAGTTATCAACTATTCCCCCGTGAAGCAGTTCACCCGAAAGTACGTCGAGTTCGTCCGCCAGCCCGACGTCGCCCGCCTCCTGCTGGTCGCCCTCCTCACGCGCATGCCGGTGGGGATGGTCGGCTTCGCCATGCTCATGTTCCTGCGCGAGTCGCTCGGCAATTTCGCGCTCGCGGGATCCGCCGTGGGCATCCACTTCATTGCGATTGCGGCGGTCGCCCCCGTGATCGGCCGCATCATCGATCGCCACGGGCCGCGCAAGCCGCTGCTGGTGACGGGCATCGTCCAGCCGCTGGCCCTCATCGCGATCCTCGTGAGCGCTCGGATGGGCCTCGCATTTCCCTTCGTCGCGGCATCGGCGGCGCTGGCGGGGATGTTCTCTTCTCCCATCACCACGCTCACGCGCACCACGTGGCGCCACCGCTTCGAGCGCGAGGACGACCGGCGCACCGCCTTCGCCCTCGACGCCGTCATGATCGAGCTCAACTTCACCGTCGGCCCGGCGATCGTCGCGGCGATCCTCGCCACCGCCGGCGCCATGGCCGCGTTCGCGACCGCGATCGTCGCGGTCGTGGCGGCCTTCGTGATCTTCCTGTCCTCGCCCGCGCTGCGCTACTTCAAGAAGAGCGAGATGCGCGAGCGCCACATGCTGGGACCGCTCACCGAGCCGCGGCTGCTGCTGGTCTTCGTCACCACGTTCGGCCTCACGCTCGCCTTCGGCCTGCTCGAGGTCGGCTATCCCGCGTACGCCACCGCGCTCGCCATGCCCGCGCTCGCCGGCGTGTTGCTTTCGATCAACTCGATCGGCAGCGTCATGGGGGGCGCGATCTTCGGCGGGCTGCGCCTCAAGGCCCGGGTCGAGCGCCAGTACGCGTGCGTCATGGGGATCATGGCGATTCCGCTGCTGCTGCACGCGCTGGTGAGCGCCCCGGTCGCATTCGCCGTGGTCGCCTTCTTCGCCGGGGCCTCGATCGCCCCGTCGATCGCCTCGCAGTCGGTGCTGGTCTCGCGGCTGGCGCCCGTGCACTACGCCACGGAGGCCTTCACCTGGTCCTCGACCTTCATCGTGAGCGGGCTGGGCGCGGGAATGGCGCTGGGCGGGCTGCTCGTCGAGACGACCGGGCTGCGCTCGGCCTTCGCGACCGGCAGCGCCGTGGTCGCGACGATGGGGTTGCTCGCGCTTTCGATCGGGCCCGCGGCGACCACGACAGCGCGCGCGAACGACTGAGCGCTAGTCGCGCCGCATCCGCTTCTCGAACGCCGCGAGCATTCCGCGCAGCAGCTTCACCTCTGCGCGCTCCAGGCTCGTGCGCGCGAAGAGCCGCCGCATGCGCTCCATGAAATGCCCGGGCCTTTTCGCGTCGACATAGCCCGAAGCGGTGACCGCGGCTTCCAGGTGCTCGAACAGAGCGCTCAGGTCGGCGCCGGTGGCTGCGGTGCCCGCGCCTCCCGCCGAGGCCGCGTGCGCGCCGGCGGTCGTCGCCAGCTCGTAGCAGGCGACCTGCACCGCGGCCGCGAGGTTGAGCGAGCCGTAGGCGGAATGGGCGGGAATCGCGACCAGGCGCTGGCAGCGCGACAGCTCGTCGTTGGACAGTCCCGAGGTCTCGTTGCCGAACACGAGCGCGACCCGCCCGGCGAGCGCGGCATCGAGGATCTCGCGCGCGGCCTCGCGCAGGGCCTTCGCGGGATGCGACATATCGCGCGTGCGAGCGCTGAATCCCACCGCGAGCACGCAGTCCGCGAGCGCCGCCTCGAGCGTCTTGTGGACCGTGGCGCCGGCGAGCACGTCGGCGGCGCCCGCCGCCATCGCGGTGGCGTCGGAGTCCGGGAAATAGCGCGGCATTACCAGCGCGAGATCCGCGAATCCCATCGTCTTCATGGCGCGCGCCGCCCCTCCGATGTTGCCCGGATGGCTCGGCTTGGAAAGAACGATTCGGATTCGCGAAAGGTCGTCTGGGCGGTCCATAGTAAAATTCTGCCATGCATCCCATGCTCAATACGGCCGTCAAGGCCGCGCGCAAGGCCGGCAGCATCATCTCCCGGGCCTCCTCCGATCTCGACAAGCTCACGGTGCGGCGCAAGCGCCAGAACGATTTCGTCTCCGAAGTCGACCACGCCGCGGAGGACGCGATCATCTCCGTGCTTCGCGACGCCTATCCGGACCATGGCATCCTCGCCGAGGAAAGCGGAGCGAGCAAATCGGCGTCTGAATACGTGTGGATGATCGACCCGCTCGACGGCACCACCAATTTCCTGCACGGATTCCCGCAGTACTGCGTGTCCATCGGCCTCATGCACAAGGGTGTGGCCCAACAGGCAGTCGTCTTCGACCCGAACCGCAACGAGCTCTTCACCGCCACGCGCGGGGTGGGCGCGTACCTGAACGACCGGCGCATCCGCGTGAGCAAGACCGACCACCTCGAGGATGCGTTGATCGGCACCGGGTTCCCGTTTCGCGAGGTCGGGCACATCGACGGGTACCTGCGGATGTTCAAGAACATGACGCAAAGCTGCTCCGGGATTCGCCGCCCCGGAGCGGCCGCGCTCGACCTCGCGTGGGTCGCCGCCGGGCGGCTCGACGGCTTCTGGGAAATCGGGCTGTCGCCCTGGGACATGGCCGCGGGCGCGCTGCTGGTGCGCGAAGCCGGGGGCCTCGTCGGCGACCTGGCGGGGGAAGAGCGCTTCCTCGACAGCGGCCGCGTGGTCGCCTCCAACTCGAAGATCTTCGCCGCAATTCTCAAGGTACTCGACCAGAAGGACTAGATCGATGATTCGATCCCCGTACGGCATTGCCGCCGCCGCGCTCGCGGCCGGGCTGGCGCTCGGCGCCTTCGCGCAGGATCGCGACGCCAACACGCGCGTCTACCAGTACCGCGAGGCGGACCGCGATGCGCAGCTCGTCGCCAAGGCGAAGCAGGAAGGCACGCTCACGCTCTACACCTCGATGCAGATCGGCGATTCGCGCCCGATCGCCGAGGCGTTCGAGAAGAAATATGGAGTGCGGGTGGCGCTCTGGCGCGCCAGCGGCGAGAAGGTGGCGCAGCGCGTCATCACCGAGGCGAGAGGCGGCCGCAACGACGTCGACGTCGTCGAGACCGACGGCGCGCAAATGGAAATCCTGCACCGTGAAAAGCAGCTCGCCCCCTTCTTCAGCCCGTTCGTGAAGGACATTCCGGCCGCGATCGTCCCCACCCACGGCGAATACGTTCCGACGCGCCTCACGCTCTACGTGGTCGCCTTCAACACGAAGCTCGTCCCGGCCCAGGACATCCCGAATTCCTACGAGGACCTGCTGCAGCCGAAGTGGGCGGGGCGCGTCGGCATCGAGGCGGCGGACGTCGCCTGGTTCGCCGCCGTGGCGAAGAGCATGGGAGAGGCCAACGGGCTCGCCTACTTCCGGAAGCTCGCGGCGATGAAGCCGAGCGTGCGCAGCGGCCACACGCTCATGGCCGAGCTCGTCGCCGCCGGCGAGATCGCGATCGCGGTGGACGCGCACGTGCAGGGCATCGCGCGCCTGATAGACAAGGGCGCGCCGATCGAATGGAAGCCGCTGCAGCCGGCGTTCGGGCAGCCGAGCTCGGTGGGCGTGGCGCGCCGCGCCCCGCACCCGCATGCGGCGCTGCTCTTCGCCGATTTCATCCTTTCGCCCGAAGGTCAGGAGATCATCAAGGCGCGCAACCGCGTCCCCTCCAGCCGCGCGGTCGACAGCCCGCTCAACAAATTCAAGTACGGCCTCATCGACCCCGCCATCGCCCTGGACGAATGGGACAAGTGGAGCCACCTCTGGTCGAGCCTCTTCCTTGGCGGGAGCGAAGTGAAGCGGGGGGACTGATGGGCCCTCGCATCGTGGTGGTCGGAGGCGGGGCCGGAGGGCTCGAGCTCGCCACCCTGCTGGGCGACAAGCTCGGGCGAGCGGGCCGCGCGCAAGTCACGCTCGTCGACCGCACCCGCACCCACTTGTGGAAGCCGCTGCTCCACGAGGTCGCCGCGGGCAGCATGGACATCCACCAGCACCAGCTCGACTACCTCGCGCAGGCGCGCTGGCACCGCTTCACTTTCGCGCAGGGCGCCCTCGCGGGCCTCGACCGCGAGCGGCGCCAGATCGGCGTCTGCGCGGTGAAGGACGACGAC
>JBGOST010000144.1:0-6222 GCA_041476125.1 Usitatibacter sp.
TCCGCTCGACGCGGCAAAACTGGATCGCGATCCGAAGGCGCTCGCGAACTGGCTGCGCAACGAAGGCGTGGGCCTGGTGCACGCGCACTCGGTGAACGGCTCGGTACGCGCGCGCGCGTCGTGGGCCGCGGGCGCGTTGGGCGTCCGATCGATCGTGACGCTGCACGACCTCCTGTTCCTGCGCCGCGATAACTTCGAGCTGATGAGCTCCCGCGCACCCGAGGCGGCATGGATCGCCGAGACCGCTCCTTTCCTCCGCGGGGCAGCCGCCGTATTGGCGCCTTCGGAATACATCGCGGGGGCCGCGCGGGCGAACATCGCGGGCCTGGAAGTGTCGGTGGTGCCCAACGGGATCGCTCCCATGAAAGAGATGCGGGGCACCGCGAGGCCGGGCTTTACCGCGCGTCGACCGCGTCGCGTGGTCGCCGTGGTGGGAGCCATCGGCCCCCACAAGGGAAGCGAGATGCTGCTGGCACTCGATGCGTTGCTCAGCGACTCGGACATCGCCATCGTCGTCATCGGCTACGTCGACCGGCAGATCATCCCGGGCTGGCTGGGGGACCATGTCTACGTGCACGGCGCCTACAACGAGGACGAAGTCGCCGGGCTCCTTCGCGCCTACCGCGTCGAGCTCGCTCTGTTTCCCAACTCCGTTCCCGAGGCCTTCAGCTACACGCTCTCCGAGGTGTGGGCGGCCGGGCTTCCGGCGCTGGTGCCGCCCGACGGCGCGCTGGGCGAGCGCGTGTCGCGTCACGGCGGCGGCTGGCTGCTTCCCGAAGGATTCGACGCGGCCGCGGTCGAATCGGAGCTGCGGCGGCTCCTCGCCGATGCCGCGGAGCTTGCACGGGTAAAATCGCGGCTCGCGCTCTCCGATGCCGCGCGCGTACCGACCCTCGACGCCATGACCCGATCCCTCGATGCGCTCTACGCCCGCTTCGGCCTTTCGCCGGGACCCGTGGACGCCGAGTCGGCGCAAGTGCAGCAGCTGCTGGCGACCCACCTCGACGCCACCCTCTTTCGCGCCGAGCTCGCGCGCGTCTCCGACGAGCTCGCGCGCACCCAGACCGAGGCGCGCGCGTGGATCGCGAAACTCGAAGGCGACATCGCGAGCCTGCAGGCCACGCTCACCGCGGAAGTCGAGGAGCGCCGCACCCTGGGCCAGGAAAACGTGCAGCTCGCGATCCACAAGCGAGCCTTCGACCTGCTCCCGGGAATCATCCGCAAGTTGCTGTTGAAGAAGATCCTCGATGCGCGAAGTTGACATCAGCATCGTCACCTACCAGCCCGACTTGGGACTCCTGCAGCAACTCCTCGACAGCCTCGCCGAGCCGACCCGCGAGGCGATGCGCCGCAACGTCTTCATCCAGGACAACAGCGCCGATGCGGGTGTGGCGGCCAAGGCCGCGGCGCTGCCGCGGCTGCAACCCGGCGGCGGATTCGATCGCGTGGACGTCAAGCATTCCGGAGCCAACCCGGGGTTCGGCCGCGGCCACAATGCGAACGCCGCGCGCGGCTCGGCGCCATTCCTCTTCGTGCTGAACCAGGATTGCATCCTCGAGCCCGGCGTCCTCGAGGCGCTGCTCGCCTCGGCGCAGGCGGATCCGCAGGAGATCGGCGCCTGGGAGCTGCGGCAGATTCCGTTCGAGCATCCCAAGGCCTACGACCCGGTGACGCTCGACACGCCGTGGGCGAGCGGTGCGGCGATGCTGCTGCGCCGGCGCGCCTTCGACAGCGTCGCGGGATTCGAGCCGCGCATCTTCATGTACGGCGAAGACGTCGACCTGTCGTGGCGATTGCGCGCGAAGGGCTGGCGCGTGGTCTACAGGCCGCGCCTGGCCGTGGTTCACCGCACCTACCGCGAGGCGGGCGAAGTGAAGCCGTTGCAGGTGATCGGGGGCGTGCTCACCAACCTGTGCCTGCGGGCTCGCTATGGCGGCGTCCTGCGCACGCTCGAGGGCCTCGTGATGCTCGCCGCGGAGCTCCTCGCGCCGCGGTCCTTTCGCGGGCGCCGCCGCGGGCTCGCCAAGGCCGGGCTCACGTTCCTGGTGCGCTGGCCCTATTTCCTGCTGACCTCCGTATTGCCGACGGAGGCGTTCCATCCCCAATTCAGCGGCTGGGGCTACGAGGTGCGGCGCGACGGCGCTTTCACGCAATTCGAGTCCCGGCGCGAGAAACCCGATCGCGCGCGGCCGCGCGTGTCGATCCTCATTCGCACCGCCGACCGCCCGGCGTGGCTGCGCGAGGCGCTGCAAAGCTGCGCCAACCAGACCTACGAGAACCTCGAGGTCGTGGTGATCGAGGACGGCCCCGAGAATGTCCGCGCGATCGTCGGCGAGTTCAGCGACCGGCTCGCGATCCGCTACCGCGCCACCGGCGCTCGAGTGGGGCGCGCGCGCGCGGGAAACCTGGCGCTCGCGGAAGCCACCGGCGAGTGGCTCAATTTCCTCGACGACGACGACCTGCTCTTCGCCGACCATGTCGAGGTGCTTGTCGATGCGGTGCAGCGCGCCGGGGCCGCCGGCGCCTACGCGCTCGCGTGGGAGACGCAGACCGAGTTCCTCGACAAGCAGCACGCGCGCTACCACGAGATGGCGCACATCACGCGCCACCACCAGCCTTTTGACCGCATCACCCTGTGGCACCACAATTACCTCCCCATCCAGGCCGTGATGTTCAACCGCCGGCTCTGGGAGCGACACGGCGGCTTCGCCGAGGACATGGACCAGCTCGAGGACTGGAACCTCTGGACGCGCTACACGCTCGAGGACGATTTCGTCCTGGTCGCGAAGATCACGTCCAAGTACCGCGTCCCGGCCAACGCGCGCATCGCCGCGGAGCGCCAGGCGCTGCTCGACAAGGCCTACGCCGACGCGCTCGAGCGCCAGAGCGCGCTCGTGGTAACCCTTTCGCCTCGCGAGATCTCGAAGATGGCCGACTCCTACGTGCGCAGCCAGACGGTGATGATGGTGACGCGCAGCGACTTGAGGCGCTTCGTGGGCTCCACGCGCTTCCTCGCCTGGCTCGCGAGCTACCGGCATCCCGCGCGCCGCGTGCTTCGCCGGCTGCGGCTCATCCCATGAGCGCCGACGACACCCCCGGCACGGGCCTCGATCCCGCGCTGCCCTTCACCGGCGAGCGCTTCGTGCCCGGCACCCAGGGCGAGATCTGGATCGAGCATTGGCACCGCTATCACTTCGCGGCGCGCTGGGTGCGCGGCAAGCGCGTTCTCGACGTGGCCTGCGGCGAGGGTTACGGCACCGCGCTCCTCGCCCGTCACGCCGCGCACGTGACCGGCGCCGACCTTTCCGATGCGGCGATCGCGCATGCGAAGCGCGCTTACGCGGGCCTCGCGAACGCCGAGTTCGCGTGCGCGCCGTGCACGCAGCTTCCCATCGCCGACGCCAGCATCGAGGTAGCCGTGAGCTTCGAGACCATCGAGCACATCGCCGGGCAGGAGGCGTTCCTCGCGGAGCTGGCGCGCGTGCTCAAGCCCGGTGGGATCCTGGTCCTCTCGTGCCCGAACAAGCTCGCGTACAGCGACAAGCGCGGCTTCGTGAACGAGTTCCACGTGAAGGAGCTCTACCGCGACGAGCTCTCGGTGCTTCTCGGGAAGAGCTTCCCGCACAGCTTCTGGTATGGGCAGCGCCCTT
Source organism: Usitatibacter sp. (assembly GCA_041476125.1). GTDB lineage: Bacteria > Pseudomonadota > Gammaproteobacteria > Burkholderiales > Usitatibacteraceae > Usitatibacter. The sequence goes on from JBGOST010000144.1 coordinate 3,651, forward strand.
CGTTCTTCTCGGTCATCGCGCCGGAGGCGGTCTCCCTCTCGCCCGGGAAGGGGTCCGTCGAAGGCGAGCTCTTCGAAACCGAAGAGGCGCGCGCCATGGAGGCCTACGACGCGCTCACCGATCCGCTCTACTTCCTCGTGATCGCGAGCCGTGACGGCGCGGCGCTCGAGGCGGTGCCGCCGGTGCTCTCCGTCCTCGCCGATCGCGACGACTGGGTGCATCGCGACTACGAGAAGGTGATGCGCGACGTCGAGGAGTACTCCGAGGTGCGCATGCTGCTCGAAGAGCAGGTGAGGAACCGCGAGGCCGCGATCGTGGCGCTGCACGGCGACGCGCGAATCCTGCAGAAGGCGAAGGAGCAGCTCGACGAGGCGCTCGCGCAGCGCGAGGGCACCATCGACGCCCTGAACACCGAGCACGCCGCGCGCAACGCCGCGATCACCGAGCGAGACCACGAGATCAACCGCCGCCGCGGCTTGCGCTGGTGGCTCAAGCTGCCCCTCATCCGCCTGGGCCTGATGAAGGAAACTCGTCCGTGAATATGAGGGTCAGACTCCAATATTTGCAATTCGATGCAAATGCGAATATTGGAGTCTGACCCTCATATTCCATCGCCTATAATTGAGGGATGAATCCCCGCCTGGGACTGCTGCAGCCTTATCCCTTCGAACGCCTGCGCGGCCTGCTCGCCGGAGCGACTCCTCCCGCCGACCTGCGCCCCATCAGCCTGGGCATGGGCGAGCCGCAACATCCCACGCCCGCGCTCATCAAGGATGCGCTCGCCGCCAATTTGGGCGCTCTCTCGCGCTACCCGCTCACGCTGGGGCTTCCCGAGCTGCGCGCGGCAATGGCCGAGTGGATCGCGCGGCGCCACGGGCTGGAACGGCTCGATCCCGCCACCCAGGTGATTCCCGTGAACGGCAGCCGCGAGGCGCTCTTCTCCCTCGCGCAAGCCGTGCTCGATCCCGCCGAAGGCGATGCGCTGGTGGTCTGCCCCAATCCCTTCTACCAAATCTACGAAGGCGCGGCGCTGCTCGGCGGAGCCAAGCCGTATTTCGTGAATTCCGTCGCCGCGAATGGACCGCGCGCGGATTGGGACGCGGTTCCCGCCGAGGCCTGGAAGCGCACGCGCCTCGTGTTCACGTGCTCGCCCGGCAATCCCACCGGTCGCGTGATGCCGCTGGAGGAATGGAAGCGGCTCTTCGATCTCTCCGACCGGCACGGCTTCACCATCGTTTCCGACGAGTGCTACAGCGAGATCTATTTCGACGAGGCGCGGCCGCCGCTGGGCGCGCTCGCCGCGGCCCGGGCGCTCGGCCGCGAGGGCTTTGCGCGCCTCATCGTCATGGGTTCGCTGTCGAAGCGCTCGAGCGCCCCGGGGCTGCGCTCGGGCTTCGCCGCGGGAGACGCGAAGATCCTCGAGCGCTTCGTGCTCTATCGCACCTACCACGGCTCGCAGATGAGCAATCCGGTGCAGCACGCCTCGATCGCCGCGTGGAAGGACGAGGCGCACGTGGCCGAGAATCGCCGCCTCTATCGCGAGAAATTCGCGGCTTTCTACGAGCGCGTGCACCCGGTGCTGCCGCTCACCATGCCCGAGGCCGCGTTCTATTTCTGGGCCGACGTGGGGGGCGAGGACACCGCGTTCGCGCGCGAGCTCTTCGCCGCGACCCACGTCACGGTGCTTCCCGGAAGCTACATCTCGCGCAAGGCGCACGGCGCGAATCCCGGCCGCGGCTTCGTGCGCATGGCGCTCGTCTTGACGGTGCAGGATTCGATCGAGGCCGCGCACCGCATCCACGGGTTCCTCGCGCATCGCGCGGCCGCGAAGCAACCGGCGCGCGGGGTCGTCTGATGGACTCCGTGGCCGCGCTGCAAGCGGTGATCGACGGCGCCTTCGAGCGCCGCGCGGAGATCTCCGCCGCCTCCGCCCCCGCCGCGGTGAAGGAAGCGGTCGCCAAGGTGCTCGCGCAGCTCGATGCCGGCGGCCTGCGCGTCGCCGAGAAGCGCGGCGGCGAATGGATCACGCACCAGTGGGTGAAGAAGGCGGTGCTGCTTTCGTTCCGGCTGCGCGACAACGAGATCATGCAGGGCGGCTACACGCACTATTTCGACAAGGTCGATTCGAAGTTCACGCGCTACTCGCAGGAGGATTTCGCCGCGGGCGGCTACCGCGTCGTGCCGCCGGCCACCGTGCGCCATGGCGCCTTCATCGCGAAGAACGTGATCCTCATGCCCTCCTTCGTGAACATCGGCGCCTACGTCGACGAGGGCACCATGGTCGACACCTGGGCCACCGTGGGCTCGTGCGCGCAGATCGGCAAGAACGTGCACCTTTCCGGAGGCGTGGGCATCGGCGGGGTGCTCGAGCCGCTGCAGGCCAACCCCACGATCATCGAGGACAACTGCTTCATCGGCGCGCGCAGCGAGGTGGTCGAGGGGGTGATCGTGGGCGAGGGCTCCGTGATCTCGATGGGGGTGTACATCGGCCAGAGCACCAAGATCTACGACCGCGCGACAGGGGAGGTGTCCTACGGGCGCATTCCGCCGGGCTCCGTAGTCGTGTCGGGCA
>JBGOST010000145.1:0-6213 GCA_041476125.1 Usitatibacter sp.
ATCTGCCGCACCGAGAGCGTGATTCCCGGAAGGTTCACCACGCGCGTCGTGGGCCACGCGGACGATGGCAGGTCGTGCGCATAGAGGAACGCCTCCACCACGCGCTTGGGTGAAAGGATCCAGACACCCGTCGAGTCGGGCACCGGGCACGGGCACTCCACGCCGGCGAGCGGCTCGCGGATGATGGCGCTCGCGAACGACGAGGCGGCGAGGTTGGGCTTGCCGGGGCGCACGACGATGGTCGGAAGGCGCAGCGAGCGTCCGTCGACGAAACCCTTGCGCGTGTAGTCCGCGATCAGATACTCGCCGATCACCTTCTGCGTGCCGTAGGAAGTCTGCGGCGCAGGGGTGGTCGAGTCGTCGAGCACGTCGGGGAGAACACCGCCGAAGGCCGCCACCGAGCTGGCGTAGACGAAGCGCGGCGGCCTGGCGAGCTTGCGGCTCGCCTCGAGGAGCGCGCGCGTGCCGTCGAGGTTCGACCGATAGCCGAGGTCGAAGTCCGCCTCGGCGCCGCCGCTCACCACCGCGGCCAGGTGAAAGACGCTGTCGGTGTCGCCGCCCATGGCCCTCTCGATCACCGCGGGCGAGGCGACATCTCCCACCACGCTCTGGAATCGTGACGCCAGCGCGGGCGCGATGGCGACGTCGAGGAGCGTGATGCGCGCCCGGGGATCGCGCGCCTGGAGTGCCGCCGCGAGGCGCGAGCCGATGAACCCGCCCCCGCCGGTGATGAGGATCTTCATGGCTAGAGGGCCGCCACACACATGATCTCGACCTTGTGGGCCGGGTTGGCGAGCCTGGCCTCGATGGTGGCGCGCGCCGGCGTCTGTCCCGGCACGACCCACTTCTCCCACGCCGCGTTCATTCCCGGGAAGTCCTCCATGTCCGGAAGGAAGATCTGCGCGGAAAGCAGCTTCGACTTGTCGCTTCCCACCTGCTTCAGGAGCTTGTCGATCTTCGAGAGCACCTGCTCGGTCTGTTCGGTGATTCCCTTCGACGTGTCGTCGGGCACTTCTCCCGCGAGATACACCGTGTTGCCGTGCACCACGATCTCGGACAAGCGCTTGCCGACGTTGAATCTCTGGATGGTCATGGGTTTCCTTGTTCTCTATTCCACAGGGTGGGAACGGGCGTTGAAGCCGCAGCGCTTGAGGGCCTCGACGATCTGCGCAACGTGCTCGTGGTTGCGGGTCTTGAGCACGAGGTCGACTTCGGCGTTCTGCACCGCGAGCTGGGTGAAGGCGCGCTGGTGGTGGACTTCCTCGATGTTGGCGTTCTGCTCCGCCACGCACGCCGTCACGCGCGCGAGCGAGCCCGGCAGGTCGCGCAGCTCGACGATGATGCGCGCGAGGCGCCCGGAGCGAACCATGCCGCGCTCGATGATCTCGGCCAGCATCAGCGGGTCGATGTTGCCGCCTCCGAGCACCAGCCCCACGCGGCGACCCTTGAAGCGCGCGCGGTTGCGCAGGAGGGCGGCGAGCGGTGCGGCGCCCGCGCCCTCCACCACCGTCTTCTCGATCTCGAGGAGCATCACGATCGATTCCTCGATGTCGCCCTCGTCGACGAGCACGATCTCGGCGACGTTCTTCGCGATGATGGCGCGCGTGAGCTTTCCCGGCTCCTTCACCGCGATGCCCTCGGCGATGGTGGAGGCGGCGAATTTCGGCTCGGTGCCCTTCATCGCGTGATACATCGAGGGAAAGCGCACCATCTCCACGCCGACGACCTCGATCGAGGGCTTGATCGCCTTGGCCGCGATCGAGATGCCCGAGATGAGGCCGCCGCCGCCGATCGCGACGACGAGCGCGTCGAGCTCGGGATGGGCTTCGAGCATCTCCTGCCCGACGGTGCCCTGCCCGGCGATGATCTTCTCGTCGTCGTAAGGGTGCACGAGGGTCAGCCCGCGCTCGACCGCGAGCTTGATGGCGTGATCCTTCGCCGCGTCGAAGTTGTCGCCCTCGAGGATCACCTCGACGCCGTGGCGTTGCGTGTGCTCGACCTTCACGTAGGGCGTGTAGCGCGGCATCACGATCGTCCCCGGAATGCCGAGGCGGTGTGCGTGGTAGGCGACCCCCTGCGCGTGGTTGCCCGCGGAGCAGGCGATCACGCCCTTGGCGCGCTGCGCGGCGTCCAGCGACGCGAGCTTGTTCAGGGCGCCGCGCTCCTTGAAGGAAGCCGTGAACTGGTGGTTCTCGAACTTGAGGAACACCTGCGCGCCGGTGATTTCCGAGAGCGTGCGTGAAGGCAGGCACGGCGTGTCGATGACCTGGCCCTGGATGGTCGCGGCCGCGGCCTGGATGTCTTTGAGGGTTACGGTCATTGGGTGAACTTGAAGTCTATGTCGGGCTTGCGACCACTGATGATATCCGCGAGCGCGCGGCCGGAACCCGCCGCCATGGTCCAGCCCAGGGTGCCGTGACCCGTATTCAGGTACAGGTTCGGCAGGCGTGTCGCGCCGACGAGGGGAACGTTCGAGGGCGTGGAGGGGCGAAGCCCGGTCCAGAAGGTCGCATGCTCGTAGTCTCCGGCCTCCGGGAACATCTCGCGCGCCCTGCGTATGAGCGCTTCGCAGCGGACCGCATTCAGATCCGTCGAGTAACCCGAGAGTTCCGCGGTCCCGGCGACGCGGATGCGGTTTCCCAGGCGTGAGAAGACGATCTTCGCGGAATCGTCCGTGAGGCTCACGCGCGGCGCCTTCGACTCGTCGCGGATCGGCACCGAGGCCGAGTAGCCCTTCGCGGGGTACACGGGCAGGTCGAGGCCGATGGGGCGCGTGAGAAGCGGCGAGTAGCTGCCGAGCGCGACGACGTAGGCGTCCGCGGTGAGGACCTCCTCCCGGCCGGCCTCGTCGCGCACGGCGACTCCCGTGACGCGCCCTGCCTCGGCACGGATGGCCGAGATCGCGCGGCCGAAGCGGAAGCGCACGCCCTTGTCCTGCGCCATCTGCGCGAGGCGCACCGTGAACAGATGCGCATCGCCCGACTCGTCGGACGACGTGTAGGTCGCCCCCACGATCTTGTCGCGCGCCGAGGCGAGCGCGGGCTCGATCGCGAGCGCTTCCGCCACCGTCTTCACGTCGCGATCCAGGCCGTACTTGCGCATGATCGACGCGGAGGCGACCGCGCGCTCGAACTCCGCGGCGTCGGTGTAGTAGTGGAGGATACCCAGCATCATCTGGTCGTACTCGATGCCGGTGGCCGCGCGCAGCTCCTGCAGCGAGGTGCGGCTGTAGAGCGACATCTTCACGATCTGCGCGATGTTGTCGCGCGTGCGCGACGGCAGGCACTCGTAGAGGAAGCGGATGCCCCAGGTCCATTGGCGCGGGTCCATCCGCAGGCGAAACAGCAGCGGCGCGTCGTCGCGCCAGATCCATTGCAGGATCTTCGACGGCGCATCGGGATTGGCCCACGGTTCCGCGTGGCACGCCGAGATCTGCCCGCCGTTGGCGAACGAAGTCTCGAGGCCGGCGCCCTCGCGGCGGTCGAGCACTTCGACTTCATGGCCCGACTGGGCGAGGTACCAGGCGGTGGAAGTGCCGATGACGCCGGCACCCAGGACGAGGGTCTTCATGGCAGGCTGGGGGTTGGGGCGCAGATTATACTTTGCAAGCCATGAGACCGCGTCTGCACGCCGATCTGCTGGGATTCGTCCGCGCCGCCTGCACCCACGCCTCCCATGCCGGGCGCGAGATTCCGGTCCTGCCCTTCTACGTGAAGGAGCACGCGCTCGGGTGGCTGCGGCCCTCCTTCGCCGACCTGCTGCGCCGCTGGCCCCACGTCTTCGAGGTGAACACCGCTTTCGTCACGCTGCGCGCCAAGCCCGACACCGTCGCCGGACGCACCGCGGCGATGGCGGAAGTCACGCGCGACCTCGCCAAGGACGGCGTCATCCGCGGCTGGCGCGACGAGCCGGTGAGCGTGTCGCATCACTACGCGGCGCCCGAGCTGCTGCGCATCGAGCGCGCCGCCACCCGCCACTTCGGGCTGATGGCCTACGGAGCGCACCTGAACGGCTTCGCCCGGGCGGGCGGCCTCGCCAACGTGTGGGTGGCGCGGCGCAGCCCCGACAAGGCGATCGATCCGGACAAGCTCGACAACCTCGTCGGCGGGCGAGTCAGCGCCGGCATGAGTGTCGATGAAACGCTGCGCAAGGAAGCGTGGGAGGAGGCGGGAATCCCGCCGGCGCTGCTGGGCGGGGTGAACTGCCTGGGCGCGGTGCGCGTCGAGTATTCCGTCCCCGAAGGGCTGCATCGCGAGATCCTCTTCGTGCACGACCTGTGGCTGCCACAGGACTTCAAGCCCGTCAACCAGGATGGGGAAGTCTCGGAGATCCGCTGCATGCCCGTCGAGGACGTCATGCAGAACCTGCTCGCCGGCGACTTCACGCTCGACTCGGGCGCGGTCATGATCGACGGGCTGCTGCGCATGGGAGCGGTGATACCTGAAGACGCGCAATACCTCGACCTGCTGCGGCTCCTGAAGCCGTGACCTGGGTCGCGCTCGCCCTCGTCCTCTTCTCCGCCTTCGTCCACGCGAGCTGGAATTTCCTCCTGAAGAAGAGCGGGGGCGGCACCGGCCTCATCACCGCCGCTTCCGCGCTCTCGCTCGCGATCTACCTGCCGATCATGGTCGTCGCGACGTGGATGTCGAACTACCAGTTCCACCCGATGCACCTGGCGCTGATGTTCGGCAGCGGCATGATCCACACCGTCTATTTCCTGCTCCTCGACCGCGCCTATCGCAGCGGCGGCGACCTCTCGATCGTCTACCCGCTCGCCCGCGCCACGGGCCCGCTGCTCACGATCGTCGTGGCGATCCTGGTCCTGGGCGAACGGCCGAGCACGGTCGCCATCGGGGGCGCGGTGCTGATCGGCGCCGCGGCTCTGATGCTCACCGGCAATCCCTTCCGACCCTCTCCCCGGCCCTCTCCCAAGGGAGAGGGAGGAAATGCCGTCGTATTCGCCCTCCTCACCGGCTGCATGATCGCGACCTACACGATCTGGGACAAGGCGAGTGTCGCCACCTGGCTCATCCCGCCGCTGCTCTACGACTGGGGGTGCAACGCATTTCGCGTCTGCGTGCTGATTCCGCTCACGCGCCGGCGCGCCGCCGGCTCGATCGCCACGGCGTGGGCCGAGCGCCGCGGCACCGTCATCGCGATCGCGCTGCTCTCGCCGCTGTCGTACATCCTGGTGCTCACCGCGATGGTATTCACCCCCGTGAGCCTGGTGGCGCCGGCGCGCGAAGTCTCGATCCTGTTCGCCGCGTTGATGGGCGCGCACTTCCTGCGCGAGGGCGACCTGGCGAGGCGCGTCGTCGCCGCGATCGGCATGGTTCTGGGGATCGCGGGGCTCGCCCTAGGGTAGAATCCGCCGATAAGAGGCGCGCCCGAAATGCCCAATTTCACCATCTCCGCCGCTTGGCAGGCGCTCCTCGCTCACCGCGACGAGCTTGCCGCCACACGCCTCTCGCAGCTCTGGAACGACGATCGCCAGCGCGGCGCGGCGCTCACGTTGTCGTGCGCGGGCCTTGCGGTGGACTTTTCCAAGCAACGCATCACCACGCACACCCTCCCCCTTTTGGCCGCCCTCGCGCGCGAGCGCGGGCTTGCCGCGGCGGTTGAAGGGCTTTTCACCGGCCAGCGCGTGAACTCGACCGAGAACCGCCCGGCGCTGCACACGGCGCTGCGCGGCGACGAGCACGTGAGCGCGGACGGGCGCGACCTCCTGCCGGGGATCCAGGGCAACCGCGAGCGCATGCGGGTCGTCGCCGAGGCGGTGCGCGACGGGCAGTGGAAGGGCGCGGGGGGCGGGCGCTTCACGCACGTGCTGGCCATCGGCATCGGCGGCTCGTCGCTCGGGCCGCGCCTGGCGATCGAGGCGCTGCGCGGCGATGCGAACGGGCCCGAGGTTCGATTCGTCGCCGGCATCGATGCCGCCGAGTTCGACGACGCCATCGCCGGCGTCGATCCGGCGACCACCCTCGTCGTCATCGCCACCCCGACCGTCACCCCCCCCGAGACGATGGAGAACGCCGTGGCGGCGCGCGAATGGCTCTCGGCCGCGGTGGGCGAGGCGGCGCTCGCGAAGCATATCGTCTCCGCCACCGCCAACGTCGAGGCCGCGATCCGATGGAGCGTGCCCGAGTGCAACGTGTTCCCGTTCTCCGAATCCGTCGGCGGGCGATTCTCGCTCTGGTCCTCGGTGGGGTTGCC
>JBGOST010000146.1:0-6185 GCA_041476125.1 Usitatibacter sp.
AACGCGAGCAGCCCGATGGACACCTGCTCGCCGGTGGAAGCGATGACGTCGAGCTCGCGGGCGTTCGGCTCGGGATGGATTTCCCGGGCGAGCGCCAGCAAGCGGTTGGTCTCCCCCGCCATCGCCGAGGGCACCACCACCAGCCGGTGCCCCTCGCTTGCGAAGCGCGCAACGCGCCTGGCCACCTCGCGGATTCGCTCCGGGGTGCCCATCGAGGTGCCGCCATACTTCTGGACGATCAGGGACACGGGTGAGATTCGGAAAAAAGGGGCTATTCTATCGTGGCGCACCCAGAAAAAACGCATGAAGACCTTCCTGCGCCCCCAGACACTTGCTTTGATCGTCCTCGCCGGGGGCGTGGCGCTCACGCTTTTGGCGTGGCACCTGGCCGGCCGGCAGGCCGAAAGCGAGGCGAAAGCGGAGTTCACGAGCCAGGCGAACCTCGCCGCGAGCGTCCTCGAGCGGCGCCTGCAGCGCTACATCGATCTTCTCTTCGGCCTCGAGGCCCTCGCCTATCACGACCGCAACCTCTCTCGCGTCGAGTTCAGCAACTACGCATTCGCCCTCGACATCCCGCGTCGCTTTCCGGGCGTAAAGGCGGTCGAGTACCTGCGCCGGGTCACCGACGCCGATCGCGAGCAATACGTCGGGAAGGTGCGGCGCGATATCTCCATGGATCCGAAGGGCTACCCGACCTTCGACATTCGCCCGCCCGGGCGGCGCGACGAGTACTGGGTGATCGAGTACATCGAGCCGATGCGCGGCAACGAGGACGTCCTGGGGCTCGATGTGCGCTCGCGCGCCGGTGCGAAAGATGCGGCCGAGCGCGCCCGCGATACGGGCGAGCCCTCGGCGACCGGGCGCTACCGCCTCGCCCAGGAGAAGGGCCACAGCTACGGCCTGGTCGTGTACCTGCCGGTCTACAACCGCAAGGTCGCGACCATCGACCAGCGCAGGGATGCGCTGCTCGGCTTGGCCAACGTCGTGCTGCGGATCGACGACATGTTCGCGCAGATGTTGAACGAGCCGTTCCTCACCGGCATGCAGATGCGCATCCACGACCTGGGACCGATTGGCATCCCGCCTCCGTCTCCGGGGCGCGATACCCTCTTCTACCAGGCTCGCGTCGACGAGCCCTCCGTGCAATGGTGGGAGTGGCGCGACCAGTACGACCGCAGGCTCGGGATCGCGGGGCGGCAATGGGCGCTGCAGTTCGATGCCATGCCGGGGTTGTCGCCGTGGCTGCGACGCTATCCGCTGCTGGTGTTCCTGGCCGGGCTGTCGATCAGCTTGTTGCTCTACGGGATCCTGCGCGCCTTCGCGAGCGCGCGCAGCGACGCGATCGCTCTCGCCGCCAAGGCGACGCGCGAAGTGCGCACGCAGCTTTCGTTCACGCAGCAGCTCCTGGAAGCGATGCCCAACCCGGTGTTCTTCAAGGACGCCGCCGGACGCTACCTCGGCTGCAACCGCGCCTTCGAGGAGTACATCGGCCTGCCGCGCGAAAAGATCATCGGCAAGACCATCAGCGACGTGGCGCCCGACGACCTCGCCCAGCGCTCGATGATCTCCGACCAAGCCACGCTGGAGCAACCCGGCGCCCAGGCGTACGAATCGATGGTCGTCCACGCCAAGGACGGCTCGCGCCACGACGTCCTCATCAACAAGGCCACCTTCTTCGATCCGAACGGCGAAGTCGCGGGGCTCGTGGGCGTGCTCGTCGACATCACCGAGAGAAAGAGGCTCGAGGCCATCACGCGCGACAGCAACGAGCGGCTGCGCGCTGTGATCCATGCCGCCCCGCTCGCGATCGTCGCGCGCGACCTGAATCGCAACATTCGCATGTGGAACCCGGCCGCTGAACGACTGTTCGGCTGGAGGGAGGAAGAAGTCCTGGGCACCCAGACCTCCATCGTCCCCGACCCCCTGCGCGAAGAGGTCACGCGAATGCGCTTGCGCGCCGAGGCGGGCGAGACGATCTCGATCGAAGAGACGCAGCGCCTCCACCGTGATGGACGCGTGATCGACGTGGCGGTTTCGATGGCTCCGATCTTTGGCGCCGACGGCAAGGTGAACGGCACGATGGTGACGATCGCCGACATCACGCCGCGCAAGCAGGCGGAGGCGGCGCTGCGCGAGAGCGAAGCGCACCTGCGCCTCGCGATGGAAGCCGCGCAGATGGGCATGTGGTACTGGGAATGCGACACCGACCGCTTCACGTATTCCGAGGGCCTGGCCCTGCTCTTCGGCTATCCCGCCGACAGCCCCCACACCGACTACCGCGTGCTGCAGCAGCGGTTGCATCCCGACGACCGCGAGATCTTCGATGCGACGCTGCGCCACGCCGTGAAGAAGGGCTCGGACTTCCAGGTCGATTACCGCGTGGTCTGGCCCGACGGCTCGGTCCATTGGGTGGCCAACCGCGCGCAAGTCCATCGCGGCGCCGACGGCCGGGCGCAGCGCGTGGTGGGCGTGGCGATGAACATCACCGAGCGCAAGCTCGCCGAGCAGCGCATCGCCCACATGGCGCACCACGACGCGCTCACCGGCCTTCCCAACCGCGTGCTGCTGCGCGACCGCATCCAGCAGGCTATCGCCCAGGCGCATCGCAACGCCACGCAGCTCGCGGTGCTGTTCGTCGACCTCGATCACTTCAAGAACATCAACGATTCGCTCGGGCACCAGCTCGGGGACCGGCTGCTGCAGTCGGTGGCGAGCCGCATTCTCGTGTGCGTGCGAGAAGGCGACACCGTCTCGCGGGTGGGCGGCGACGAGTTCGTGATCGTGATCCCGGGGCTCGCCTCGGCGAGCGACGCTTCGGGCGTGGCCACCAAGATCCTCGACGTGCTCGCGAGCGCCTTCCACCTGCACGGCAACGACTTGCACGTGGCCGCCTCCATCGGCATCAGCCTCTACCCTGCGGACGGCTCGGATGCCGAGACACTGATGCGCCATGCCGATACCGCCATGTACCACGCAAAGGATTCGGGGCGCGGCAACTTCCAGTTCTTCACGCAGTACATGAACGTCGCCGCGCAGCAGCGCCTCACCCTCGAGAACGCGCTGCGCAGCGCGCTGGACAACCACGAGTTCGAGCTGCACTACCAGCCGCTCTACGACCTGCGCGACCGCTCGATCACCGGCTTCGAGGCCCTGCTGCGCTGGCATCCCGAGGGCGGTCCCGAAACCATCGGCCCGGACGAGTTCATCGGGGCCGCCGAGGAATCGGGCCTCATCATCCCCATCGGCGAATGGGCGCTGCGCGAAGCCTTGCAGCAGGCCAAGGCGTGGCAGTCCCCCGGGCGGCCGCTGTCGATGGCGGTGAACGTCTCCGCCAACCAGCTCTCCCGATCGAGCTTCGTGGAGCTGCTGCGCCGCCTGATCGAGGAGATCGGCATCGAGCCGTCGTTGATCGAGCTGGAAGTCACCGAGAGCGTGATCATCGAGGGCGCGGGGGCCGCCCGCGCGGCATTGGACGAAGTGGCCGCACTCGGCGTGGGCATCGCGATCGACGACTTCGGCACCGGCTATTCGGGGCTCGCGTACCTGAAGCGCCTTCCGATCGACACGGTGAAGATCGACCAGTCCTTCGTGCGCGACCTCACCATCGACCCCGACGATGCGGCGATCGTCACCGCGATCGTCGCGATGGCGAAGAGCCTCGGGGTGGATGTGGTCGCCGAAGGAGTCGAAACCGAGGAGCAGCTCGAGGTGCTCAAGCGCCTGGGCTGCCATCGCGCCCAGGGCTTCCTGCTCGCCGTGCCGATGAACGCCGCCGCCCTCTCTCGCCTCCTCGAGCGCGCCTCCGTCGCCGCCGACTAGCGGTAGCTGGAGGCGAGCAGTTTCAGGTCTTCGGCGAAGCTGCTCTTCGACTGCGTCTGGCGCAGGGTCGCGACGAACTTCTCCTTCACCGCGTCGTTGCCGGGCCAGACGGTCTCGAGCCAGTTGAAGCCCGCGCCGCCGTGGCCGGTGTACGTGTAGCGATTCATTTCCGCGGAGACCGCGGCGAGCACGCCGTTCTCGAAGTAGTCCTCCCACTTGAGCTTGTCGGCCGAGCGCTGCGACTTGATCGACGAGAGCCGGCTCTTGATTTCCACCGTGCGCGCGTGGCGGCGCGTCGTCGAGTATTCCGCGCAACGCTCCTTCAGCCACGGGTTCGCGGCCGCGAGCGGCTGGCTGCACACCGGCGGCGGCTGCCCGGGAAGCCGCGACTGCATCATGTCCTGCGCGAACTGCATGCGGCCCCTGGGCCCCACCTCGAGGACCAGCAGCGGGAAATACGAATTGGCATACGGCGCGAACGCGTTGGCCGGCGAGTCGTCGGCCGAGACCATGACCGGGGCCTTGCGGCCGGGCACTTCGATGAAATCCCCCCCGCCCATGCTTCCCGCCGAATAGGCGGCGAGGCGCTTCACCTGGGGTTTGAGCTGGTAGATGTGGTGGGTGGTGCAGCAATTCGCTCCGCCCGTGTTGCTCGAGAAGTGCACGTCGGGCTGGCCGTTGCCGTCGAGGTCGCGGCCGATGGAATGCAGCGTCCAGCGCGAACCCGGATCCGTTTCCTTGGGATTGGACTGCCAGATCGGCTTGCCCGCCTTCAGCACTACGGCGCGTTCGTCGGCGGGCGCTCCCTTCGTGTGCGCGACCACCGCGTCGAATTCATTGAAATTCTTGGTGACGGTGGCCTCGAGGTTCTGGGCCTCGAGCCACGCATTCGTATCCTGGGCCGCCGACGGCAGGGCCGTCGCGAGGGCGGCGGCGAAGGTCGCCGCCATGACCGCCCACGATGCTGGGGTGCGACGCATCATTACCTCCCGCGTTTTCGCGATTGAGCAACCCCACTAAATTACCACGCGGGGCACTTCTCCTTGCCGAGCGGCGACGCGGGGAAGACCTCGACCTGGTAGCGAAGTTGTATGACAACCAGCCGCGGTTCGGCGGGCTAGCCGGTGCGCGCCCCGGCGCGGCGCAGGCGCTCGCGGCTGTTGGACAGGTGCGTACGCATGGCGGCGCGCGCGCCGTCGGCATCCCCGCGCGCGAGGGCGCTGAAGAGGTCCTCGTGCTCGCGGTTGACGCGCGTGAGATAGCGCACGCGCTCCTCGCGCCCCTCGCCCGGCGAATTCACGCGCGTGCGCGGGATCGCGCGCGTGCCGAAAGAGCCGAGCAGGCTCGCGAAATAGGGATTGCCCGTCGCCTCGGCGATGAGGGAATGGAAGCGGAAATCCGGCGTGACCGTGTCGCCCTCGTTGTCGATGTTGCCCTCGAAGGCATCGAGCGCCAGGCGCATTTCCTTCACCTGCGCCTTGGTGCGGCGCCGCGCCGCGAGGGCCGCGGCCTCGCTCTCGACGCCGATGCGCAGCTCGAGCATGGCGACCACGTCCATCACCGTGCCGATCGCCGCGGCATCGGCGCGGAAGCTCGTTTCGCTGCGCCGCTCGGCGACGAAGGTGCCCACGCCGTGGCGCGTCTCCACCAGGCCGGAGGCCTGCAGGCGCGAAAGCGCCTCGCGCACGACGGTGCGGCTCACGCTGAAGCGATCGACCGCCTGCGCCTCCGTCGGCAGCTTGTCGCCGGGCCGCAGCACGCCATGGCGGATGTCCGAGGCGAGCTCGCTCACGAGTCTCTCGGCGAGGTTGCGGCCGCGCTTGGGCAGCGTGGAATGGGAAGTCATCTCGAATCGCGGGGGCTGGGGCGGTTGTATGATGACATGCGGAGCTCGGCCCGGCAATCCGCAACCTGTGTGATCATGGCGCGCTATGAGCGACGACTGGCAGCCCTCCTCGCGTTATCCCGACCCGGCGATCGAGATCCTCGATCCGCGCTTCGAGCGCTATCGCGTAAGAGCCGCGAGCGTGGAGCGCCTCTCGACCGGCTACCGGTGGTGCGAAGGGCCGGCGTGGTTCGGGGACGCGCGCATGCTGCTCTGGAGCGACATCCCGAACGAGCGGATGATGCGCTGGGACGAGGAGACCGGCGCCGTCACGGTCTTCCGCAAGCCGTCGAGCTACGCCAACGGCAACACGCGCGATCGCCAGGGGCGGCTCGTCACCTGCGAGCACGGCACGCGGCGCGTCACGCGCACCGAGCACGACGGGACGATCACCGTGATCGCCGACGGCTACATGGGCAAGCGCCTGAATTCCCCCAACGACGTGGTGGTGAAATCCGACGGCTCGATCTGGTTCACCGAC
>JBGOST010000147.1:0-6183 GCA_041476125.1 Usitatibacter sp.
CCGCCACCCACACCTGCTCGGCGAGGCGGTTGATGATCTCGATGCCGGTCACGTCTCCCTTGTGCACGGTGCGATCGCAGGTCTGGCCCGCGACCGCCTTCTGGTGGATCGTGCCGTCGGGGTGGCGGTCGAAGAAGCAGCCGAGCTCGTTCTCGAGCTCGTGCACGCGCTCGACCGCCTTGGTCACCAGCGTCCACGCGAGGTCCTGGTCCGGCAGCCACTTGCCGCCCTCGATCGTGTCCATGAAGTGGCGCTCGACCGAGTCTCCGGGCGCCAGCGCCACGTTGTAGCCGCCTTGGACCATGCGCGTGCAGCCGCACTTGCCGAGCAGGCCCTTCACCGCGATGGTGACGCCGAGCTGGGGTGCGGCGCGCTTGGCGTGCAGCGCGGCGAAGAGTCCGGCCCCGCCCGCGCCGAGGATGAGGATATCGGTCTTGAGCCGTCTCACGCGGGAGCCGGCACCGCGGTCACTTGCTAGGCGCGCGCGTGCAGGACCCAGAGCCGCGCGATGTCGGCCGTGCCGTCGCTGCCCTGCACGTTCTTCAGCGTCTGCGCGCCGCGGGCCCTCTGGCCGGCGTAGATCTGCGCCTCGCCCAGGAGCAGCTTCGCGTCCTCGGGGCGCTTCAAGCCGCCTTTCTTGATGCCCTGCTCGATGAGCGCGAGGCCCTTCTCGGCCTTGCCCTCGTAGACGTAGTTGATGCCGACTCTCACGAGCTCGTTGCCGTCTTTCGCGGCGAGCGCCTCCTGCTCCTCCTTGGCGCGGTTCTTCTGCGAATCGGCGAGGCTCTTGGTCACCAGGTCGCGCAGGCGCTGGTGGCGTTCCCCTTCCTTGCCGTTGCCGAGCGCCTTCACCTCGTAACCCTTGTCGACCACCGCCTTCGCTTCGGCCGGAACGCCGGCCTGGAGCGCGAGCTGCGCCATCTCGAGGTAGTCGTCGGTCTTGATGAGGTTGCCGGTGGCGAAGCGCAGGCGGAAGACGTGCAGCGCATGGCGGTCGGAAAATCCCGGCTTCTTCTGCACCCGCGCGAGGAGATCGGTCCAGTACTCCTTCTTCGGGTAGTAGACGACGAGCTTCTCGATCGCGGCCACGTAGCCGCCGGTGTCCTTCAGCTGCAAGTAGCAGTTGGCGAGGATCTGCAGCTCTTCCTCGGAGGCGCGGCGACCGTTGTCCTCGGTGGCGGAGCCGAGCATCTTGTTCACGCTCGTGCAATCCCTGCCGAGGTAGTAGCTCTGCAGCAGCATGGTGCGCATCGCGGCGTCGCTGCCGCCCTCCTTGAAGTAGCGCTGCGCCCAATGCGCCGCCTTCGAATAATCCTTCGCCTTGTAGTAGCCGACCGCGACGGCCTGCACCATCTGCAGCTGGTCGCGCCCGGTGAGGCGCCCCGAATTGAGCACCGCCTCGAAAGCCCGGATGGCGCCCTCGTTGTCGCCCGAGGCGGAGGCCACGCTGCCGCGCATGCGCTGGATGAGGAAGGCCTCGCTGGCGGTCTTGTTGGCCACCGCATCTGCGTCGTTCACCTTGTTCATCGCCTCGCGATGCCGGCCCGAGCGCATCAGGCTTTGCGCCTCCTGGAGCGGCTTGCCCACCTCGGGGCGAACCGCGTCGGCCTTCTGGGCGGAAGTGTCGAAGGCGGCGAGGCCCAGGGCGAGCACGAGGGCCGCGCACGCGACCGCGCTCAAGCGATGCAGGTTCATATCCATCTCCGGCTAGTCGAGGAACTGCTCGGCGCCGATCAGCCCGATCTTGGTGATGCCGAGGCGCTGTGCAGAAGCCATAACGCCCGCCACGTGCTTATAGGTGACAAGCTTGTTCGGCCGCAGGTGGAATTCCGGCTGGACGGGCTCGGCGGCGGCGCTGCGGAACTTGGCTTCGAGCGTCGGCCGGTCGGCAACGGTTTCGCCGTCCCAGAGAACGGTGCCGTCGAAATCGACCTCGATCGTGTGCACCACCGGCGGGGTCGGCGGGGGCGGCGGGTTGCCCACCGGCATGTTGAGCTTCACCGCGTGCGTCTGGATCGGGATCGTGATGATCAGCATGATCAGGAGCACCAGCATCACGTCGATCAACGGCGTGGTGTTTATGTCCACCATCACTTCAGGATCGCCGTCGGCTCCGGAGCCTACGTTCATTGCCATTGAATCGGTTCCTTGTCGTTGCGCCTAGCTGCCGGCGAGACTGCGCGCCGGGGGCTCGGTGATGAAGCCGATCTTGAGAATCGAGGCGCGCTGGCAGGTGGCCACGACGCGGCCCACGGACTCGTAGCGGGTGTTCTCGTCGGCGCGGATGTGGACTTCCGGCTGCGGCACCATCACCGCGACCTTCTTGAGTTTCTCGAAGAGCGCCTTCGAGTCCTTCAGGTACTCCATGCCCCAGAACACATCGCCATCCTTGTTGATCGCGATGACGATGTTCTCGGGCTTGGTCTGCGTCGGGACGTTGCGTTCCTTCGGCAGCTCGAGCGGCACCTGCTGCACGATCGCCGGGATCGTGATGAGGAAGATGATGAGAAGCACCAGCATCACGTCGACGAGCGGCGTGGTGTTGATGGCGGCCATGACCTCCTGCTCGTCGCTTTCGGCTTGGCCGACGGTGATCGCCATGGTCGCTACCTGGCGGCCGCTGCGGGCGCGGGCGCCGGGCGCCTCACGCTGCCGCCCATGATCACCATGTGCAGGTCGGCGCCGAAGGCTCTCAGCTGCTCCATCGCGACCTTGTTGCGGCGCACGAGCCAGTTGTAGCCGAGCACCGCGGGAACCGCGACCGCGAGGCCGAAGGCGGTCATGATCAGCGCTTCACCCACCGGACCCGCCACCTTGTCGATGGAGGCCTGGCCCGCGATGCCGATCGCGGTCAACGCGTGGTAGATGCCCCACACCGTGCCGAAGAGGCCGACGAAGGGAGAGGTCGAGCCCACCGTCGCGAGGAAGGCGAGGCCGTCCTGCAAGCGGGACGCGACGTTGTCGACCGCGCGCTGGACCGACATCGTGATCCAGGTGTTCAGGTCGATCTGCTCGAGGAGCTTGCCCTCGTGGTGCTGGGTCGCCTTCACGCCGCTCTCGGCGATGTAGCGGTAGGGAGTGCCTTCCTTCAGCGCCTGGATGCCTTCGTTGATCGACCCCGCGCCCCAGAAGTTCGCTTGCACGGTCTTCGCTTGCTTGAAGACCTTCGCCTGCTCGTACACCTTCACGAACATGATGTACCAGCTGCCCATCGACATGATCACCAGGATCACGAGCGTCCCGCGCGAGACGAAGTCGCCCTGCGACCAGAGCGCCTCGAGCCCGTAGGGGTTCGTTACGACTTCGTGGTCAGGCCCCGAGGAGGCCGGTGGCGGAGTCGGCGTCGCGGGCTTGGGCGCCTCGGCCGCGGCGGGCGGAGTAGCCGGCGCCGTGGCCGGGGCAGTCGCCTGGGCGAGCGCGGTGTTCGGCGCCATGCAAAGGGCGGCACCGGCGCAGCCGATGATCACGGCGGCAACGAGCGCAGGCAGGCGGTGGAATGGTCTCATTTTTTGGTTCTCCTGATGATTGCCAGACAAGCTAAGGCACAAGGGACGTTCAGTCCTTAAGGTTGAAGACGAGCTCGTATTCGCCGATGAAGCCCACCGGCTCGGGGTTGTAGCGCCACTGCGAAAGGGCTCGGATCACGTCGCGGTCGAAGATGCGGTTGGTCGAGGAGATGATCCGGACTTCCGAGACGGTTCCGTTGGGCGCCACGATCACGTGGGCGACCACGCGCCCGGTGATGCCCTGCTGCAGGGCCTGGCGAGGATAGGGAACGTCCACCCGCTGGAGCGTCTTGTACTCCCTGCGCACGGCGGTCTGCGGCGGGGCGGGCGGGGCCACGATCACCGGCGCCGGAGGCGGGAGGGTCGTGGTCACCGTCGTGATGGTGGGCGCCATCTGGCTGATCGGCACCTGGATGTTGATCTCGGGCGGGGGAATGAAGGGCGGCGGGGGCGTGGCGAGCTTGGGCGGAGGCGGCGGGGGCGTGTCCGGCGGCGGCTTCTTCATCTCCTCGATGATCTTGGTCTCGAGGGGGGCCTTGATGACCTCGACCACCTTGCGCGCGAGCCCCGTGACCAGCGCATAGCCGAGTGCAAGATGCAGCACCACGACCATGGTGATGCTCGGCAGGTGCCTCACCGGGTTTCGCTCGCGTTGCGCGTAATCCACTTCCAAGACCTCCTAGGAGCTGCTGCGGGACCATCGTTCGAAGGTCGCGCCTTTGCGATAGCGTCCCCTCGTGGGGGAGGCTCGATTTCGGGTCGGGCGCGGCGGATCGAGCCCGGCCGGGTTTTCGAAAACGCGCGAGTTTACCTTATTCCCAAACAATGGCGCAAAGGGGACTCTTCCCCTCGAATCAGGCAGACGACGGGTTATTTGACACCCAACCGGGCCAAAGTGTTCTCCCTCCGGGCCCGGGCCTTGCGGTCCACCTCGTCGTAGAGGCTGCCGCCATGGCTATCCATCGCCACCAGCAGGGGGCCGAAGCCGCGCACGCGGAATTTCCAGATCGATTCCGGGTTCAAGTCGTCCAGGTCGACGTCCTCGATCGCCTCGATCCAGGTGGTCTCGAGGGCCGCGGTGCCGCCGATGACGGCGAGGTAGGCGCCGCCCGACTTCCCGAAGGCCGCGAGCGAACCGGGCCCGAGCCCCCCCTTGCCGATGATGAGGCGAACGCCGTGCTGCTCGAGGAGCGGGGCGGTAAAGCGTTCCATGCGCGCCGAGGTGGTAGTCCCCACGCAGATCGGCTCGTAGCCGCTCGGGTGGCGGGGGGAGACCGGCACCTTCCTCACGTTGGGCGCGGTATGAATCGCCGCGTGCCCCTTCATGTCGAAGCGGGTCTTGCGCCCCTTGTCGAAGAGCGCGATCAGGTTCGCGTCGCGGATGCCGTAGAGCGTGCCCTCGAGCGTCACGGTGTCGTTCACGCGGAGCGCGCGAACCTGCGCCTCCGTGATCGGCATGGTGAAAGCGTGATGGGTCACGCCGTCTTCCCCGCAACCTCGCGATGCCGGTCGATCCACCAGCCCCACGCGACGAAGAGATAGCCGATGAGGCCCGACCACGCGACCGCCTGCACCGAGGGGGGCGGGGGCCCGAACGCCGCGCCGAGGTAGCCCGCGACGAGGAGTGCGACGAGCGCCCAGAAGGCGATGGTCCCGGTGCGGTCGCGCGCCCGCGTGCACGAGACATAGAGGTAGATGCCGAGCGCGAACAGGCCGAACTCGACGGCCATGGTCGCGGGAACGTTGTTCCACACGCCCAAGCCGTAGCGCTGCGTATCCCCCGGATAGAGGGGCAGGTCGGGGCGGTGCACGATCCAGTCGAGGATCCAATGGCTCACCACGAGGGCGCCCAGCAACACGGCCTCGCGCAGCCTGCGGCGAAGGAGCCAGTAGGTGGCGGCGAAAGCCGCGCCCCAGACGATCGACATCGCGAGACTGTGGGACCAAGGGTAGTGGACGAAATCGAGCGGCGTGACGCGCGTGATTCCGGGCGCGATCTCGACTCGCTCCACCCCGGAGATCACCAGGACCGGCCACACGGCGTCGAGGAACATGGCGGCGAAGATCGTGGTGCCCACCGATACCCGCGGTGCCACGCGCCTGGATACGAACGCGAGCCCGAAGTGGCCGATGAACATCGCCGCGCCTAGAACCCGTACTCGACACCGGCCGGCGTGAAAGCCGCCGAGGCACGCCGCGCGGAGTGGCATTGCATGTTCACCGCGACGGGATTCATCGTGATGTGGGTGGCCGCTATCTCGACATGGACCGCGAAGGCGGTGGAATCGCCACCCAGCCCCTGCGGCCCGACCCCCAGGCTGTTGACCGCCTCGGTGAGGCTCTTCTCGAGCGCCGCGCCCTCCGCATCGGGGCTCGAAGTGCCGAGCGCGCGCGTGGCCGCCTGCTTGGCGAGCGCCACGCAGAGATCCGAGGTGCCGCCGATGCCCACGCCGACGATGGTGGGCGGGCAGGTCTTGCCGCCGGCCTCGAGCACGCAATCGATCACGAAGGTCTTGATCGCGTTCACCCCTTCGGCGGGGATCGCCATCTTGAGCCACGAGTTGTTCTCCGAGCCGCTGCCCTTGGGCACCATCTCGATCACGAGGCGCTCGTCATCGCAGAAATCGAAGTGGATCGCCGGCACGCCGGGACCGCACGAGGTGTGCTCGTTCTTGCG
>JBGOST010000148.1:0-6142 GCA_041476125.1 Usitatibacter sp.
GCAGCCTTTCCACGTGGCCGAAGCCTTCACCGGCTCGCCCGGCAAGTACGTGGCGCTCAAGGACACGATCAAGGGCTTCAACATGATCGTGAACGGGGAGTGCGACAACCTTCCGGAGCAGGCCTTCTACATGGTGGGCGGCATCGACGAGGCGATCGAGAAGGCGAAGAAGCTCTAGGTCCCCATGGCAAAGACAATCCACGTCGACATCGTGAGCGCCGAGCAGGCGATCTTCTCGGGCGAAGCCGAGATGGTGATCGCGCCGGGGGAGGCGGGCGAGCTCGGAATCCTCCCCGAGCACACCCCGCTGCTCACGCGCATCAAGCCGGGCACGGTGCGCATCCAGCAACCGGGCGGCGCCGAGGAGGAAGTGATCTACGTCTCCGGCGGCATGATGGAAGTGCAGCCCGACCGTGTCACGGTCCTCGCCGATACCTCGGTTCGCGCGCACGACCTGGACGAAGCGAAGGCGATGGAGGCCGAGCGCCTCGCCAAGGAAGCGCTCGTCAACCGCACCGGCGCGATGGAGATCGCCAAGGCCCAGGCCGAGTTCGCGCAAGCCGCCGCGCAGCTTGCCGCGATTCGCAAGCTGCGCAAGCCGCGGTGAAGTGGTAGAATTACTTCAGTAGTTCAGGGGGATCACGAAACTCCTTGATTAGAGGCGCAACACATCGGGCAGGGGTCAAACCCTGCCCTTTTTGTTTGCCGCTTTCCATGACCGGCTGATTCGATGCCTTCCAGCGCAGCTCGCCTCCAAGTCGTCATCCTCGCCGCGGGACAGGGCAAGCGCATGCATTCCGACCTTCCCAAGGTCCTGCACCCGTTGGCCGGCCGCCCTCTCCTCGCCCACGTCATCGATACCGCGCGTCACCTCGCGCCCCATCGCCTTTGCGTGGTCCTCGGACACGGAGCGTCCACGGTGCGCGAACGGTTCGCGGATGCGAAGGCCGTGTGGGCCCTCCAGGAGAAGCAGCTCGGAACGGGGCACGCCGTGATGCAGGCGCTGCCAAGCCTCGATCCGGGCGGCACGGTGCTGGTTCTTTATGGCGACGTCCCCCTCATCGCCGCCGCGACGCTGCGCTCGCTCGCCGAGGCCGCGGCCGGCGGCGCGCTGGCACTTCTCACGCAGGAGATCGACAACCCCGCGGGATACGGCCGGGTCGTGCGCGACGGCGCGGGAAAAGTGGCGCGCATCGTGGAGGAAAAGGATGCGACCGGGGCGCAGCGCAAGATTCGCGAAGTGAACACCGGCGTCATCGCCGCCCAGCGCCGCTTTCTCGACGGATGGCTCGCGAAGCTGCGCAATGACAACGCACAGGGCGAGTATTATCTGACCGACATCGTGGCCGCCGCGGTCGCCGACGGCGTGCCGGTCGAAGTGCGGCATCCCGCATCGGCGGACGAATGCCTCGGCGTCAACAGCAAGACCGACCTCGCCTCGCTCGAGCGACGCTTCCAAATGAACCAGGCCGCAAAGCTGCTCGAATCCGGCGTCACCCTCGCAGATCCCGCGCGCCTCGACGTGCGCGGCGAGATCGTGTGCGGGCGCGACGTCGCGATCGACGTGAATTGCATCTTCGAGGGGCGCGTCGTGCTCGCCGATGGGGTTCGCATCGGCGCCAATTGCATCCTGCGCGACGTGACTCTCGGGGTCGGAACGGAGGTGAAGCCCTTTTCACTCCTCGAGGAAGCTCGCGTGGGCGCCCACGCGCGCATCGGCCCCTATGCGCGCATCCGTCCCGGCACCGCGCTCGACGACGAGGTGCACGTCGGAAACTTCGTGGAAGTGAAGGCGAGCACGATGGGGCGCGGCAGCAAGGCGAACCACCTGTCCTACATCGGCGACTCGAGCATCGGGCGCAACGTCAACGTCGGCGCCGGCACCATCACGTGCAACTACGACGGCGCCAACAAGCACCGCACGGTCATCGAGGATGACGTGCACATCGGGTCCGATGTGCAGTTGATCGCGCCGGTAACGGTGGGACGAGGCGCCACCATCGCCGCGGGAGCCACGATCACCGACGACGTGCCCGCGGGTGGCCTCACCTTCACCGAAAAGAAGCAGGTCACGAAGCCCGGCTGGCAGCGCCCCCGGAAGAAGTAGGGGTTGCTAGGGCGTGGTCGAAGCCACGGCCGCGGGCCGCGGGTTTTCGTGAACGAGCTGGGTGCCCGACAAGCCGATCGCGATCGCGATCCCGGCAAGCACCGCGACGTGCAGCAGCACTCTGAAGGGGTTGGCCGCCATCCACTCGCGCTCCTCTGCGGTGGGGGTGGCATCGTGATTCCTTAGGTCTTCGAGCATTCTCGGTCCCTCTAACGCCTGTGCGCCAGGCTCGAGACCAAGGCTACGCAGCCGCGGCAAGGGCGGCGACGGAAAAAATTCGTGCGGGAATGCGGATTATTCCGCCCAACTACCAGCGTGCGGGGGGTTTCTTCGTGATCGTGATGATGCGGTTTTCGACCTTGATGTAGCCGCCCGCGCTGAGATCGCGAAAGATGCGGCTCACCATGTCGCGCGAGGCTCCGACGCGCTCGGCGATCTCCTGCTGCGTGAGCTTTTCCGGGATCGCGAGCTTGCCGTCGTGCTCGACCGCCATGTTGAGCAGCAGGCGCGCCACGCGCCCGTAGACGTCGAGCAGCGCGAGATCCTTGATGCTGTTGGTCGCAAGCCGCGCGCGGTCGATGATCTTGGAGATCATCTCGAGCGCGAAATCGGGGTCGCGGCGGATGGCCTCGCGAATCGGATCGCGCGCCACGACGGCGAAGCTCGTCGGCTCGAGCGTCATCACGGAGGCCGATCGCGGCTTGCCGTCCAGCGCCATCTCGCCGACGTACTCGCCCGGCCCCTGGGTGTCGAGGATCATTTCGTGGCCCTCGGTGTCCGACAGGAACACCTTGACGCGGCCCGACAGGACGACGAACACCGAGTCGCTCGAGTCGCCTTCGGTGATGAAGACCGTGTTCTTGGGGTAGCTGCGCAGGCGGCCGAGCGCGGCCAGCTCCCTCACGAAGGGGTCGGCGATGGCTTTAAGCTGCGCGGTGGTGGGAGACTCCCCTGTCATCGTTCTTGGTCGGGAGCGCGGGATAGGAGCGCAGTCTAGCACCGGCGGCGGTGCGCGTTAAGATGTGGCCCATGGCCGAGCCCGACGAAGGGGGTCGTGTTGCGACGCGCGCATTCGCGCTCGCCGCGCTCGCGCTCGCGGGTTTCCTTGCATCCCTCACGCCCGTCGCGCGTTCCCTCGACGACTCGCTGCTCGACCTCGAGTGGCGCCTGATCAGGAATTTCGATCCACGCACCGCGCCCGACGACATCCTCATCGTCGGCATCGATCCGGCGACGGTGAGCTCGATCGCCGCGCCGCCCGCGTTGTGGCACGAGGCGATCGGCACTGTCCTCACGCGAATTGCCGCAACCAAGCCGCGCGCCATCGCCCTCGACTTCCCGCTCCCGGATCGTTCCTACGACGCGATCCACGCGGGGCTGGATCGCGCGCTGTTCGCCGGCCTGGTATCCGCGGCGCAGAACGGTCCTTTCGTCGCCACGCTGAATATCGATCCGCGCACGCGCTCGGCCAAGCGCATCCACGCGCCATTCCTCGCCCTCCTAGGCGACGCGCGCCTCGCGGTCGGGTTGCTGTCGCGTGACGCCGACGGGGTCACGCGGCGTTTCTCGCTTCTCCTGCCCACGGACGACGGCGGCTTTCCCACGCTCGAGGGCAGGCTCTGCCGCGCGCTTTCGCGCCAATGCAACGATGGCCTCATCCACTACGCGCTCGGCGCGCCGCTGCGCTACGTGCCGATGAAGAGCGTCCTCGAGATGCAGGATGCGGCGCTGATGGAGCGCCTCTTTCGCGACCGCGTCGTCTTCATCGCAGAGACGCAGCCTTTCGGCGACCGCGTCGCGGTGCCGGTGAACCTCGCCGGCTGGGAAGGTCCCGCGCCCGATTCCCCCGCCGTGGTCGTTCATGCCCAGGCACTGCGCACGGCGATGCTCGGCGCCGCGCCGTCCGAAGCATCACGCCCGCTCGTCGTGCTACTCCTCTCCGTGGGCGCGCTCGTGTACCTGATGCGAGACTGGCGCATGGCGCTCGCCGTGGCCGCCCTGGCCTCGGCCGCCGCGTTCATCGCGGCCCTGGCCGCGCTTCGCGGCGGCACCTACGTGCCGGTGGCGTCGATCCTCTTCACCGTGTGGCTCGCGGCGGGGGCGCGCACCGCCGTGTCCTGGCAGAAGGCTCGACGGCGCTGAACCCGGTGAATATTCGGCATTCGGCGTGAGCACTAATTAGCTGCGACCGGAACCCCCCGGGGCGCAGACTTCATTCAGGTCGCGGGTTCCCTCCTCTCCTGCGGCCAGCTAGGCGACGTGAGGCCAAGAGCATGCCGCCTGCTTCTTGAACTCTCCCCGGTCCCCAGGCCGGGGAGAGCTTTGTTTTTTGAGACAATGGGCGAATGTGCGGAATCGTAGGAGCCATCGCCAGCCGTGACATCGTGCCGGTCCTCACCGAAGGCCTGAAGCGCCTCGAGTACCGCGGCTACGATTCAGCAGGCATCGCCGTCCTGAACGGAAGCATCCGCCGCGTGCGCCGCGTGGGCCGCGTCGCGGAGATGGAAAGCGCGGTGCGCGCCGAGCACCTGAAGGGCATCGTGGGAATCGGCCACACCCGTTGGGCGACTCACGGCGGCGTCACGGAGCCCAACGCCCATCCGCACATCTCGAGAAGCGAGATCGCGGTCGTCCACAACGGCATCATCGAGAATCACGAGGAGCAGCGCGCGCGGCTGAAGGCGCTCGGCTACACGTTCGATTCGCAAACCGACACCGAGGTGGTGGCGCACCTCCTGCACCACTATTTCGCCGCCACGGGCGACCTATTCGTCGCCACGCGAAAGGCGGTCGCGGACCTGCACGGCGCCTACGCCATCGGCGTCGTGGCGCTCGCGGACCCGGACACGATGACGGGCGCGCGCATGGGCTGCCCGCTGGTGGTGGGCCTGGGCGAGGGCGAGAACTTCCTCGCTTCCGACGTCTCCGCCCTGATCGCGCACACGAGGAAGGTGGTTTACCTCGAGGATGGCGACGTGGTGGCGCTGCGCCGCTCGGGCGTCGCGATCGTGGATCGCGACGGCCGCGCCGTGTCGCGCCCGGTGCATACCTCCGAGTTGAGCGCCGACGCGGTCGATCTCGGCCCCTACCGCCACTACATGCAGAAGGAAATCCACGAGCAGCCGCGCGCCGTATCCGACACCCTGGAAGGCGTCATGGATGCCGGGATCGACATCGACGGCCTCTTCGGCGCGGGCGCAGCGGCAGCGTTTCGCGACAGCGACTCGGTCCTCGTCCTCGCTTCGGGCACGAGCTACTACGCGGGTCTCGTCGCGCGCCACTGGATCGAGGCGATCGCTCGGATCCCGTGCAACGTCGAGCTTGGGCACGAGTATCGCTACCGCGACTCGATCCCCAACCCGAAGCAGATCGTGCTCACCATCTCGCAATCCGGAGAAACGCTCGACACGATGGAAGCGCTCAAGCGCGCGAGGGAGCTCGGCCAGGACAACACGCTCTCGATCTGCAACGTGCGCGAAAGCGCGATCCCGCGCGCCTCGCGCTTCGCGTTCTACACGCGCGCCGGCGCCGAGATCGGCGTCGCCTCGACGAAGGCTTTCACCACGCAGCTGGTGTCGCTCTTCGCGCTCACGCTGGCGCTCGCCAAGGCGAAGGGGCGCCTTGCACCGCAGGCCGAGACCCAAGCCATCGAGCAGCTTCGCTTCGTGCCGGGCAGCATCCAGCACGCCCTCAACCTCGAGCCGCAGATCCAGGCGTGGGCGGAGCGCTTCGCCGTGCGGGAACACGCGCTGTTCCTCGGGCGCGGGCTGCATTACCCGGTGGCCCTCGAAGGCGCGCTCAAGCTGAAGGAGATTTCGTATATCCACGCCGAGGCCTATCCGGCGGGGGAGCTCAAGCACGGGCCGCTGGCGCTCGTGGATGCCGCAATGCCGGTGGTGGTGATCGCGCCCAACGACGCACTGCTCGAGAAGGTCAAGTCCAACATGCAGGAAGTCCGGGCGCGCGGCGGCGAGCTCTACGACTTCGCCGACCTCGACAGCCATATCACCGAAAGAGAAGGCGTTCACGTCATAC
>JBGOST010000149.1:0-6138 GCA_041476125.1 Usitatibacter sp.
CCTTGGTACTTGGGCGCGGTCATGTAACAAAGGGCTTTGGATCCGCAGATAAACGCAGATGAACGCAGAAAACCTTAGGAGGGCGTGATGCGTAACGTGATAAAGGTGAAGCTCGGCGCGATGGCAGTGGCGTTGTCCATGTCCGTGGGCGCGCAGACGAAGCTGAAGTGGGCGCACGTGTACGAGACGAGCGAGGCGTATCACACGGCCGCGCTCTGGGCGGCGGGGGAGATCAACAAGCGCACCAACAACCGCTACGTGATCGAAGTGTTTCCGGCGTCGTCGCTGGGCAAGGAAACCGACATCAACCAGGGGCTCACGCTGGGGACGGTCGACATCATCTATACGGGGCAGCTGTTCACCGGCCGGACCTACGGGCCGCTCGCCATCGGCGGGGCGCCGTTCATGTTCCGCGACTTCAACCATTGGAAGAAGTATTCGACGAGCCCGCTCTTCGCCGAGCTGGCCGAGGGCTACCGACAGAAGAGCGGCGGCAACAAGGTGGTCGCCATCACTTATTACGGCGAGCGCCACGTCACCTCCAACAAGGCGATCAACAAGCCCGAGGACATGAAGGGGCTCAAGATCCGCGTGCCGGATGCGCCGCTCTACACCATGTTTCCGCGGGCGGTGGGGGCCAATCCCACGCCGATCGCCTTCGCCGAGGTGTACCTCGCGTTGCAGAACGGCACCGTGGACGCCCAGGAGAACCCGCTGCCGACGATCGACGCCAAGAAGTTCTATGAAGTGCAGAAGTACATCGTCCTGACCGGCCACATCACCGACGCCCTCATCACCATCGTCGGTGGCCCCACGTGGTCGAAGCTCTCCGATGCCGACAAGAAGATCTTCGAGGCCACACTCAAGGAGGCGGCCGCCCGGGCGACTTCCGAGATCATCGACATCGAGAAGAAGCTCGGGGCGGAGTTCGCGAAGCGCGGCAAGACGGTGGTGAAGGTGGACCGCAAGCCCTTCCGTGACGCGACGATGAAATTGCACAACGGGACCGATGCCACGTGGCCCAAGGATGTCTACGACAGGTTGCAGGCCCTCTGATCGACAGCCTCGCGCTGCCACGCCATGAATGGTGGCGGGCAGCGCTTGAGGGTGTAAACCCAGACGGGTCATGATCACCGTCCACCACCTCAACAACTCGCGCTCGCAGCGCGTGCTGTGGCTGCTGGAGGAGCTGGGCCTCGACTACGACATCAGGCGCTACCAGCGCGATCCGCAGACGATGCTGGCGCCCGCGGCGCTTCGCGAGGTCCACCCGCTCGGCAAATCGCCGGTCATCACCGACGGGCCGCTGACGCTTGCCGAGTCCGGAGCCATCGTCGAATACCTCGCCGAGACCCACGGAAAGCTGGTTCCGCCCGCGGGCACGCCGCAGTGGCGGCGCTATCGCTACTGGATGCACTACGCGGAAGGCTCGGCGATGCCGCCGCTGCTCCTGAAGCTCGTGTTCAACCGCATCGAGCGGGCGAAGGCGCCGTTCTTCGTGAGGCCGGTGGCGCGCGCCATCGCGCGCAAGGCGAAGCAATCGTTCATCGAGCCGCAGATCACCCTGCACCTCGACTATCTCGAAGCGGAGCTCGGCAAGTCGACGTGGTTCGCGGGCGAGGAGTTCAGCGCGGCGGACATCCAGATGAGCTTCCCCGTCGAGGCGGCGGCCGCGCGCGGCGGGCTCGATGCGCGGCGCCCGCGGCTCATGGCTTTCCTCGAGCGCATCCACGCGCGGCCGGCCTATCGCCGGGCGCTCGAGCGTGGCGGGGAATTCAAGCTCGGCTGATCCGGGAATTTCCGCGATCGGCATCAACGCGTATCTCGCGAACATCCACTCGGAGTCCGAGCGTGAGGCCCGAGGCCTTTTCCTTCTTGCCGGATGGGCGTACGTTACCCGGATCACGCATGCGGGAGCTTCCATGAAGATGGCCCTTTACATGCAATCGCGGTGCGCCCTCGTCGCCGTCGCTTTGATCGCCATGCCATCCCTTGCCGGCGATTTGGAGGACGGAGTCAAGCTGAGGCGGCTGGGGTTCATGTATTACCACGGGGAGGGCGTTCGCCAGGACGACAAGCGAGCGGTGGAATTGTTCGAGAAGGCAGCGGAGGCCGGCGACGTCGAATCGACCTTCAACCTGGGCAAGATGTACGAGTACGGAATGAGCGTGGCGCAGGACGACGCCCGCGCGGCCGGTTGGTACAGGAGGGCCGCGGAGCTCGGAGACCCCGCCGCGCAATACAACGCGAGCATCATGTACTACAAGGGCCAGGGCGTGCCGCTGGATCGTATCGAGGCCGCAAAATGGTGGACCCTCGCCATGATGAGCAGCGGCGAATTCGCTGCGAGGATCCGTCCTTCGGTCGAATCCGCCGAGGGCAAGCTTTCGGCGGAAGAGATCGCCGAAGGCAAGCGGCGCGCCGCCGAATGGGTGCAGAAGCGCCTCGTCAATCTCGACAAACCGGGAGTGCTGGAAGCGATAGAAAGGGAGGAGCCGGCGCAACATCGCAAGATCGTCGAGATTCTTCGCATGGCCCAGGTGGAGCCGTGCGAGACGCTTCCCATGATCCTCAAGACGCGCTTCGACGCCCTGCGCACGAACTGCAACTCCTACCAGCTGCTCACGAGCGATCCTCCCAAGCGCCACCTGGCGTTCATGCTGGCGGGCACCACCTACGTGACCCACGTCATCCAGCACAAGCTTCGCGGAAAGGTCATCCCCGCCGAATCGAAGCAATGAAGGACACGGCCGTTCTCGAGGCGATCGTGCAGCGGCAGCTGGACGCCTACAATGCGCGGGACGTCGACGCATGGCTCGCCACGTACGCCGAGGACGCGCGGCAGTTCGAGCACCCGGACAAGCTCCTCGCGCGCGGAGCGGCGCAAATGCGCGAGCGAATCGCCGCCCGTTTCCAGGAACCGAATCTGCATGCGAGGCTCATCCGGCGCGTCGTGGTGGGGACGGTGGTGATGGACCATGAAGAGGTGAGGCGCACCTTCCCCGAGGGGCCGGGCAAGATGGAGATGATCGGCATTTACGAGGTGCGCGACGGCAGGATCGCCACGGCGTCGTTCATTTTCGGTCCCAAGGTGCTCGACTCGAAATGAAATCGGTGGCGCCGCAGCTCTACGTGGTCGAGGCCTGGGCGCTCATGCTCCTGGGCGTACTGCACTCGGGCTCTACGTTTCGGCTCTTCAGCGGCTACACCTCGCAGGCCCATTGGTTCCTGAGCGCCGGGCTCCTCATGATCCTGGTCGGCGGGTTGAATCTGCTCAATCGCGCGTACGGACGCAACGCCCCGGGCCTGCGGCTCGCCTGCATTGGGGCCAATATCCTGATTACCGTGTTCTCGGTCGCGGGCGGAATACTGGGACGCGCCGGCCTGCTGGCGTGGATCGTCGTGCTCGGCATCGTGGTTCCATTGACCGCGCTTTCATTCTCGCGAACCGTCAACCGATAGGTTCGAAGAAACCCGGGAGGGCCCATGCGTTATCGATCGAAGGCGCAGATGTTCGGCTTGCCCTTGCTTTGCGTCGCGGTGGGGCCCGACATGGCGACCCAGGAAATGCGGGGATTGGCGCGGGGGATCGTCGCCATCGGTGACATCGCGATCGGCTACCAGGCCTTGGGAGGCCTCGCCATTGGATATTATTCGACGGGCGGCCTTTCGATCGGGGTTCACCCGCAGGGCGGCACCGTCATCCAATGGCCATTCATGTAATGAAGACATTCGCGGTTCTCCTCTGCATCGCGTTCTCGCCGCCCGCCGCGGCCCAGGGCCCCGAGTGGAAGGCCCTCAACGACGAGATGAAGGCGCTCTACCAGAAGGGGCAGTACGATCGCGCCCAGGTCGTGGCGAAGAAGGCCCTCGATCTCGCAGTCAGGGAGAAAGGTCCCGACGATCTCTCGGTCGCCGTCGGCTCGAGCAACCTTGCCGCGTTGCACGATGCCCAGCGGGATTACGCGCAGGCCGAGCCGCTCTTCGCGCGCGCGCTCGCGATCCGCGAGAAGGCCCTCGGCCCGGATCACCTCGACGTGGCGAGCAGCTTGAACAATCTCGCATCGCTCTATCGCAGCCAGGGCCGCTACGACGAGGCGGAGCCGCTCTATGCGCGCGCCCTGCAGATTCGCGTAAAGGCATTGGGATCGGGGCATCCCGGCGTGGCGACGAGCCTCAACAACCTCGCCGCGTTGTATCGCGCGCAGAAGAGATATGCCGAGGCCGAGCCGCTCTACGCGAAGTCGCTGGAGATCCGCGAGAAGGTGCTGGGCGCGGAGCATCGCGACGTGGCGGTAAGCCTCAACAACCTCGCCGCGCTCTACGATGCGCAGGGCCGGTACTTCGACGCCGAGCCGCTCTACAAGCGATCGCTGGCGATCCGGGAGAAAGCCCTGGGTCGCGACCATCTCGATGTCGCCGCGAGCCTCGCGAGCCTGGGCGGGATGTACCAGGTTCAGCGCGCCTACGAAAAGGCGGAGCCGCTGCTGCTTCGGTCGATGGCGATCCGCGAGAAGGCGCTTCCTGCCGCTCACCCGGATGTGGTCGCGAACCGGCAAAGCCTGTGGGCGCTCTTCATGTCGCAGGACAAGTTCGCCCTGGCCGAGCAATACCAGCAGCCAGGGCAGGTGACCCCGACCGAAGAGCAACGCAGGAGGCTTTCCATCCCGATGCCCAGCCCGGGAAGAACACCTCCCCGCTGACGCGATGACGTTGCTAGAACTGTTCGGGATCGACCTGCCGCTCATCCAGGCGCCGATGGCCGGGTCGCAGGGTAGCGCGCTGGCGGTGGCGGTATCCAACGCCGGCGCGCTGGGGTCCCTTCCGTGCGTGCTGCTCTCCGTGGAGTCCATGCGCGACGAGCTGTTGGCCATGAAGGCGCAGACCTCGCGGCCGGTCAACGTGAACTTCTTCGTTCACAAGCCACCCGAAGACGACGAGACGCGCGAGGCTGCGTGGCGCAAGGCGCTCGCCCCGTACTACAAGGAATTCGGCATCGATGCGGCGACGATTCCGCCGGGGCCGCGCCGCGCGCCTTTCACCTCAGAGGCCGCCGAGGTGCTCGCCGAGTTCAAGCCCGCGGTCGTGAGCTTCCACTTCGGCTTGCCGTCTGCCGACCTGATCGCGCGGGTGAAGGCGTGGGGTGCGAAGGTGATTTCTTCAGCCACCACCGTCGACGAAGCGCGCTGGCTCGATGCGCGCGGAGTGGATGCCATCATCGCGCAAGGAGTCGAGGCCGGCGGTCACCGCGGCATGTTCCTCTCCAGGGAGATCGCCACCCAGGTCGGAACATTCGCGCTGCTGCCCCAAGTGGTGAACGCGGTGAAGGTGCCGGTCATCGCCGCCGGCGGCATCGCGGATGCGAGGGGCGTGGCGGCGGCGATGGCGCTCGGCGCGGCGGGAGTGCAGGTGGGAACCGCCTATCTCTTGTGTCCCGAAGCGAAGACGAGCGCCGTGCATCGCGCCGCGCTGAAGAGCGATGCGGCGCGCAACACGGCGGTGACGAACCTCTTCACGGGACGCCCGGCGCGCGGAATCATGAATCGCCTCATGAAGGAGCTGGGACCCATGAGCGCCACCGCGCCGGAATTCCCGTTGGCGACCACCGCCATCGCTGCATTGCGCGCCAAGGCCGAGGGCAAGGGCAGCGGGGATTTCTCGCCCCTATGGTCGGGGCAGAATGCCACCGGTTGCAGGGAGATTCCGGCAGCCGACCTCACGCGCGCATTGGCGGCGGGATTCAAGCGATGATCGAGGTGAGCCCGCTGCGCCCCGAAGATCGCGCGCGCTGGGAAATCCTGTCGCGCGGCTACAAGGCGTTCTACAAGACCGAGCTGTCCGATGCGAAATACGAAGAGACGTGGCGCCGGCTCATGGGCGGCGAGGGCGTGTACGGCTACGCGGCGCGCCTCGACGGCCGGCTCGTCGGCATCGCGCACTACCTGTTCCACGCGAACGCGTGGATGGACGACGTGTGCTACCTGCAGGACCTGTTCGTCGACGCAGCGGCGCGCGGAAAGGGCGTGGCGCGGGCCCTCATCGAGCAAGTGGCGCGCAGGGCTCGCGAGCGCGGCGCACCGCGGCTCTATTGGCTGACCCAGCACGACAACGCCACGGCGCGCGCGCTCTACGACAAGC
>JBGOST010000150.1:0-6127 GCA_041476125.1 Usitatibacter sp.
CGTTGCCCGTGCCGTAGAGCAGGAGAACGCCGTTCCCCCCGTTGTTGGCGATCGTGCTGCCGTAGATCGTGTTGAGGTCGCTCGTCTGCGAGCAGTCGCCGAAGTCGATCTTGATGCCTTCTCCTTCGTTGCCCATCGCGGTGGCGCCGTCGCCCGCGACGCCGATCTTGTTGCTGAAGAGTGTCGCGCCCTGCACGCCGAAAAGAGCGATGCCGTCGCCGTAATTTCCCGAGATCACGTTCCTTCGGATCGGGAGAGCGTCGCCGCAATAGGCGACGATGCCATCATTGTTGTTCGGCAAGGCGGCGGTTGCGTTGGCGTTGGTGCCGATCTTGTTGTCCGACACGTCGACGTTGGTCGCCTGGAACAGTTGAACCCCGTAAGCGTTGCTCGAAATGACGTTGTTGCCAATGGCGGTGCCGAAGCAATAGCTGCAGGTGACGCCCGTCCCGGAATTGGAAAGTGGCGCGGACCCCGATGCGTCGGTGCCGATCTTGTTGCTCGTGACACTGCTTCCGTTGTCGTTCGACAGAGAGATCGCGTCTCCGGAGTTACCCGAGACCACGTTTCCGGAGATGTTTCCGCCCGAGCCGGGCACGTAGATTCCGGTCCCGTTGGGCGACGCCGTCGTTCCGTCGAGCGTGCCGATGAAATTGTTGGTGATCGAGGGCGAGCCGCCGTAGCTCACGTAGATCCCGAAGGCCGAATTCCCGCCGACCACGTTGCGCCCGGCGTTGGATGGGTCGCCGATCACGCTGCCGCTGTAGGCATAGATGCCCTTCGTATTGTTCACAAGGCGGTTGCCGAAGGCGTGCACGCTGCCGCAAAGGCCGTAGCCGCTCCCGCCGAAGGTGAAGTTGCGAATCTCCATGCCGCTGACCGTGACGTACCCGCCGCCGGAACTGGGGAAATCGAGTCCGCATGCGGGAGCCAGGACGCCGGAGCCGTCGAGCACCACGGGGATGACCGCGTTGAATCCCTGGGCGGCCGTATTGGCCGAACTGCCAGTCTGGGAGTACCCGTCGATCGTCGGCGTGAAGAGCGCCGCGCAAGCCATTTGCGGCAGGGGCGAGGACACGCTGATCACGAAAGGCCCGGTGCCCAGGTCGAACTGGATTACTGGCGCGGTATCGGTGCCGAGGCCGCAATTGGTATTCGCATCGGTGATCGCCTGGCGCAGCGATCCGGCGCCGCTGTCGCTGTTGTTGGTGACCATGATCGTCGCGGACGCGGCGTCCTGGGCGAAGGCGCACGCCATCGCGGCAACGAGCGCCGTATAGCGAACGGAAATGGAAAAGGAATTGCTCTGAAGCGTGCGCATTCGAGCTCCCTGGGACCGCTGTTTTTAACTTCCTGAAGCGAGGGACGTGCCATCCGTAGGCTATTCCCGGGGCGCGGCGCCTGTCGAGGGAATATTCCGCACATTCCGGGGGTTGGAAATACGACACTTATCTTGCTGATTTGTCCGGTCTTTCGGCCAACAAGCGCAGCCGGTCACGGGGTGCCCAAATGCGGCACCCCGCCTAAAGGACGACGAGATTGTCGCGGTGGATGAGCTCGGGCTCGGCGACGTAGCCCAGGATGGCCTCGATTTCCGCGGTCGGCTTGCGCAGGATGCGGGCGGTTTCGGCCGCACCGTAGTTGATGAGGCCGCGCGCGATTTCGCGCCCATCGGGCCCGGCCACGCTCACGACCTCGCCGCGCTCGAACGACCCGTCGACGGCGGTGGCGCCGATGGCAAGCAGGCTCTTGCCGTCCGACAGAACGGCTTTAACGGCCCCCGCGTCGAGCGTGACGCGTCCCGAAGGCTTGAGGTGGTCGGCGAGCCATTGCTTGCGCGCCGCGATCGGGGCGGTGGAAGCGGTGAGGAGCGTGCCGATCGCTTCTCCGGCGAGCAGGCGCACGAGGACGCTCGGCTCTGCGCCCCACGCGATCGCGGTGTGAGCGCCGCTGCGCGCCGCGCGCTTGGCCGCAAGCACCTTGGTGAGCATGCCGCCGCTGCCGAGCTTGGTCCCCGCGCCTCCCGCCATCGCTTCGAGCGCGGGATCTCCGGCCGTGGCGCGCGTGACGAGATCGGCGCTCGCGGACTTGCGCGGATCGCGCGAGAACAGTCCCTTCTGGTCGGTGAGGATCAGGAGCGCATCGGCTTCGATGAGGTTGGTGACGAGCGCGCCCAGCGTGTCGTTGTCGCCGAAACGGATCTCGTCCACGACCACGGTGTCGTTCTCGTTGATGACCGGCACCACGCCGAGCGCCACCAGGCTCTTCAGCGTGGTGCGCGCGTTGAGGTAGCGCCTGCGGTCTCCGAGGTCCTCGTGCGTGAGCAGCACCTGCGCGGTGCGAAGCCCCTCCTCGGAGAAGCACGACTCCCACATCTGCACCAGTCCCATCTGGCCCACGGCGGCGGCGGCCTGCAATTCGCTCACCGCGTGCGGGCGCTTCGACCATCCGAGGCGTTTCATGCCTTCGGCGATCGCGCCCGAGGAAACGACCAGCACCTCGACGCCGCGCTTGCGAAGCTGCGCGATCTGCCGCACCCAGCCGGCGATGGCGTCGCGGTCGAGCCCCGCGCCCGCGTTGGTGAGCAGGCTCGAGCCGATCTTCACGACGATGCGCTTGGCATCCGATAGCGGCGACTTTGTCATTCGTCCGCCGTCCGATTCATGCCGCGCCCCGCGCGTTTCTCCGCCTCGAGAAACTCCATGATCGCGAAGGTGAGGTCCTTGCAGCCGTCGCCCTTCATGCCGGAGATCACGAACCACGGCTTGGTCCAGCGCAGCCTCTTCACCAGGGCCGCGGCGCGCTTCTTCACTTCCTTCGCGTCGAGGAGGTCGGACTTGTTCATCACCAGCCAGCGCGGTTTCCTGGCGAGCGCCGGATCGTATTTCTTGAGCTCGGTGGCGAGCGCCTTCACTTCCTTCGCGGGATCGACGGCGTCGTCGAAGGGCGCCATGTCCACCAGGTGCAGCAGCAAATGCGTGCGCTGCAGGTGGCGCAGGAACTGATGCCC
This sequence comes from Usitatibacter sp., assembly GCA_041476125.1. GTDB lineage: Bacteria > Pseudomonadota > Gammaproteobacteria > Burkholderiales > Usitatibacteraceae > Usitatibacter. Next base: position 3,011 of record JBGOST010000150.1, read on the forward strand.
GAGCCCCGCGCCTTCGGCCGCACCCTCGATCAAGCCGGGGATGTCGGCCACCACGAAGGAGCGGCTCTCGCTCACGCGCACCACACCCAGGTTGGGGTGAAGTGTGGTGAACGGATAGTCGGCGACCTTGGGACGAGCGGAGGAAACGGCACGAATGAAGGTTGACTTGCCCGCGTTGGGCATCCCGAGCAAGCCCACGTCGGCGAGGACGCGCAGCTCCATCTCGAGCATGCGCGACTCGCCCTGCTCGCCGCGCGTGAACTGGCGCGGCGCTCGGTTCGTGCTCGACTTGAAGTGCAGGTTGCCGATGCCGCCCTTGCCGCCCTTGGCCAGCAGCGCCCGCTCGCCGTTCCTGGCGAGGTCGGCGATCGTCGCCCTGCTTTCGGCTTCGCGAATCACCGTGCCCACGGGCACGCGCAGCACGATGTCCTCGGCGCCCTTGCCGTATTGGTCGCGCCCCCGGCCGTTCTCGCCCGACTTCGCGCGGAAGATGCGCGTATAGCGAAAGTCGATGAGCGTATTCAGGTTCGCGTCGGCCTCGGCGTAGATGCTGCCGCCGCGGCCGCCGTCGCCGCCGTCCGGCCCGCCGCGAGGCACGAACTTCTCGCGGCGAAACGAGGCGGAGCCGTCGCCGCCGCTGCCCGCGATCACTTCGATCTTCGCTTCGTCGAAGAACTTCATTTGGGCGCGAGGTCGGGAAGCGCGACGCGGATTCCCAGCGCGATGAACGTGACTCCCGCGAAAATGTTGAGCCGCTCGCCGATGGCGGGCTTGCGCCGGATCCACGCGCCGAGCCAGCCGGAGAAGACCGCCACCGCGCCGAAGATCACGACGGTCTGGACCATGAAGATCACGCCGAGGAGCGCCATCTGCCAGCCGACGTGGCCCGCCTGCGTGTTCACGAACTGCGGCAGGAACGCGAGGAAGAAGAGCGTCACCTTCGGATTGAGCATGTTGCCGATGACGCTCTGCCGGTAGATCGTCGCCAGGGCTCTCTTGTCGCTTGCCGCCTCGATCGAGAACGAGGAGCGATGGCGCAGGGCCTGGATGCCGATCCATGCCAGGTACGCCGCGCCGGCATAGCGCACCAGGTCGAAAGCGATGTCCGAGGAACGAATCAGCGCCGCGATGCCGACCGCGGCGAGCACCGTATGGAACACGCAACCCGAAGCGAATCCGAGTGCGGCCGCGAAACCCGCGCGCGGTCCCTGGCTCACCCCGCGCGTGAGCACGTAGACGATGTCGGGGCCCGGCGCGATGGTGAGGAGCGCGGAGGCGACGAGGAAGAGCGCGATGTCGGGCATAAAAAAAGCCCCGGATTAGCGGGGCTCTTTCCTTCCTTGCGGAAAAGAGCCGTCAGGCCTGCTTCGGCTCGATCGACACGGTCGACTTGTTGTCGGGGCCGTGCTGGGAATACTTGACCTGGCCCGTCTTCGTCGCGAACAAGGTGTGGTCCTTGCCCGTGCCGACGTTCGGCCCGGCGTGGAACTTGGTGCCGCGCTGGCGAACGAGGATCGAGCCGGCGTTCACTTGCTCGCCGCCGAAGGCCTTGAGGCCCAGGCGCTTGCTCTCGGAATCGCGACCGTTGCGGGAAGACCCGCCTGCTTTCTTGTGTGCCATGGCTGTGTGTTCCTGTGTCCCTATGCGATCGAATCTACGCGGATTTCCGTGTAGTTCTGGCGATGCCCTTGCGTCTTCTGGTAGTGCTTGCGGCGGCGCATCTTGAAGATCTTCACTTTCGTGCCGCGCCCGTGGGCGATGACGGTGGCCGAGACTTTCGCTCCGGACACCAGGGGATTACCGAGCTTTACGGCGTCTCCATCCGCGACCATGAGGACTTGGTCGAGGACAATTTGAGCGCCAACGTCTGCCGGTATCTGTTCTATTTTGATTTTTTCGCCGGGGGCAACTCGATACTGCTTGCCGCCGGTTTTTATGACCGCGTACATTGTGGACTCCGCTGTGGTTTTGAAATTGCATCGGCCGGCCGTTTGAAGGGCCGACCGAACTCGCTATAATACCTGAAATACCCCGTAAGGTCAAAGACTTGTCCGAGCGTCACCCGTTGGCTCCCGTGAGCCTGGAAGCCATCCGCGCCCCGATCGTCGCGGACCTGCGCCAAGTGGATGAGGTCATCCTGCGGCGTCTCGACTCCGATGTCATGCTGATTCGCACCATCGCCGGCTACATCGTGGGCGGCGGCGGCAAGCGTTTGCGCCCGGCGCTGGTGCTGCTCGCGGCGAACGCGTTCGGCGCCGAGGGCAACGCCAAGCACGAGCTCGCCGCGGTGATCGAGTTCATCCACACCGCGACCCTCCTGCACGACGACGTCGTCGACGAATCGAGCCTGCGGCGCGGGCGCAAGACCGCGAACGCCGAGTTCGGCAACGCGGCCTCGGTGCTGGTGGGCGACTTTCTCTACTCGAGAGCTTTCCAGATGATCGTGACGGCGGGGAGCCTGCGGGTCATGAAGATCCTCGCGGATGCGACCAACATCATCGCCGAGGGCGAAGTGCTGCAGCTGCTCAACGTGCGCGACGCGGACACCGACGAGGGGAAGTACCTGCGGGTGATTCGCTACAAAACCGCGAAGCTCTTCGAGGCCGCGACCCAGGTGGGCGCGATCCTCGGCAACGCCGCGCCCGAAGCGGAGGCCGCGCTCGCCGAGTACGGCATGCACCTCGGGACGGCCTTCCAGCTCATCGACGACGTGCTCGACTACTCGGGAGACTTGAACGAGACCGGCAAGAACCTCGGCGACGATCTCACCGAAGGCAAGCCCACGCTGCCGCTCATCTACGCGATGCGCGCCGGCAACGCAGCCGAGCGCGAGCTCGTTCGCCACGCCATCGAGCACGGCGGCAAGGCGGATCTCGAAGCGGTTCTCGCGGCCGTCCACCGCGTCGGCGCGCTCGACTACGCGCGCGAGCGCGCACGCGAGGAAGCGGCCTCCGCGATCTCGCGTTTGACCCACTTGCCGGATTCCGCGTGCCGGGACTCTCTGCTACAATTGGCGCACTTTTCCGTCGAGAGAAAGTTCTAGCGGCGGGAGCGAAAAGGGGCGCATTCGTGCCCCTTTATTTCTCGGCCTCGGGGTGTAGCTTAGCCTGGTAGAGC
>JBGOST010000151.1:0-6115 GCA_041476125.1 Usitatibacter sp.
ACCGCCGCGACCTTCTGCCTCTTCGGCTTCATCATCGGCGTGGTGTCGCAGGGCTTCGAGCAGTTGCAGTTCGTCCCCATGCTGGTGATCACGCCGCTCACGTTCCTCGGCGGCGCGTTCTATTCGATCGACATGCTGCCGCCGGCGTGGCGCACGGTGAGCCTCTTCAATCCCGTCGTATATCTCATCAGCGGCTTTCGCTGGAGCTTCTACGGGACTTCGGACGTGGGAGTGGAGCTGAGCCTCGCGGCGACCCTCGGGTTCTTCTTCGCCTGCCTCGCGGTCGTGGCGTGGATCTTCAGGACAGGGTACCGGCTCAAGAGCTAGCCTCAGTCCGGCTGCGCGCTCCAGATGCGCCGGATCTGCGCCGATACTTGCATCGGGTTGAACGGCTTGGCGACCACGTCGAGCGCACCCAATGCCATGTACTGCGCGATTTCGGCGGGCTTGGCCGTGGCGGTCATGAAGATCACCGGGGTCGCGGCGGTGGCGGGAATGTTGCGCAGCGTTCGCAGCGTCGCCGGCCCGTCGATGCCGGGCATCGCGACGTCGAGCAATATCAGGTCGGCCGCGGCCGCGGGCGCGGCCGCGATCGCTTCGTCTCCGGACCTGCAGGCGAGCACGCTGAAGCCGCCGATCACCTCGAGCGCCATCTTGGCGACCGTGCGCAGATCGGCTTCGTCTTCCACGTAGAGGATGCGTTCGAGCGGCTTGCGCATTGAGGCTCCCACGACTGGGTCACTCGGTTGGAATGCGACTCTGCACGGTGAGTACCGCTGACTTGATTTCCGCGCATTGCTCCGCGCTTGGCGAGCCGGAGCCATCGAGCAGCCGGCGAACCGCGAGCTCAAGCGCCCTGGCGCCCACTTCAAGATCGCAGAAGGCAAAGGTCGCCCCCGATCCGGCGAGGCATCTGGCCAGGCGTTCGAGCTCGAGAAGGGCGTCCGTGTCGCCCTTGCCGTCGGCGATGGCGCTCCAGAGCTCGGACATGCGGGCGCTCTTCTGCGCGAACCCGCGCCGATTGTGGGCTCGTTGCAGCTTGAGAAACTCGAGGAACTGCACGCCCGGCCTGTCCACGGCGCCCGGGTTTTGATCGGGGGGGCTCATGCGGCGACCTCCTCGGCGAGGAGCGACGATTCGCGTGGGCATTCCGGCTCGCTCATCAGCCGTGGCCTCGCGATGCCGAAACCCTGCGCGAAGTCGGTCTCGATGCCCTCGAGCGCGGCGCGCGTGGAATCGCTTTCGACGCACTCGGCGATGGTATGCATGCCGGCGGCGTGGGCCGCGACGTTGATCGCCTTCACCTTGGCGAGCCCACCGGCACTGCTCAGCATGTTGAGCACGATGCCGCCGTCGAGCTTGAGGAAGTCGACGCGCAACTGCTTGAGCAGGCGCAGGGCCAGGGGATTGCACCCGAAACCGCTCACCGCGAACCGGCAACCCGTGCCGTCGAGCGCGGCGATGAAGTCGCGGTACTTGCCGATATCGGCGAGCACGTCAGCCTCGGGAAGCTCGAAGCACAGGGTGTGGTCGGGCACCCTGCTCGCCTTGAGGCGCTCGCGAACGAACTGCGCGAATCCCGGATCGAGAAGCGTCGGGGCCGAGAGGTTCACGAAGTAGACCGCATCCTTTTTCTGCCTCGCGGCGGACGCGTAATCCAACACGTTGCGCACCACCCAGCGGTCGATCTCGTGAAGGAGTCCCAGCTCCTCGGCGAGCGGCAGGAACGAGCCCGGGGGAAGGTGGTTTTCCTCCTCCTCATCCATGCGCAGCAGCACTTCGCAGAACGTGCCCCGCGCGGCGCCGCTTCCGAGAGGCACGATCGCCTGGCAATAGAGGGAGAACTCGTCGTGCTCGAGCGCGGAGATGAGGCGCACGCCCTCGTCCGGCTCGGCTTTCTCCTCGACGACCGGCTCCGGCTTGAGATCGGCGGCGCGCGTGATGTCGGTGAAGATCGCGAAGACGCCGGCCACCTTGCCGGTCGCCGCGAAATGGGGAAGGTACTGCACGTCGAGCCGGCATATCCGGCCGTTGGGCATCTTCTGGGTGCGCTCGCAGCGCAAGTCGACACCCTGGAGCGCGTCCTTCAGCTGCGGGCCGATTTCCCCATAGGCCGCGCGGCCGACAAGCTCCTCGACGCTGTGCCCGTCGATCGCCTTGTCGGCGAGCCCGATCCAGCGCGTGAAGGCGTGATTGTGATAGCGCACCCGCTCTTCGGCATCGAGATAGGCCAGCATTGCCGGGAGCGCCTTGTGGACGAGCTCGACGTTGTTGAGCAGCCGCACGAAAGACTCTTCGGCGCGCACGCGCAGCCCGATCTCGCCCGCGAGCTTGGCCCGCGCCTGGTTCAGTTGCGCGGAGCGCCGCGCGAGGAGCGCGCGCGCATTGGTGTAGGTGAACAGCCCGACGACCGCGGCCGCCAGCATGCCGCCGAGGAAGAAGATCCATTCGCGGCCGAAGAGCGTGAGCCAGATCGTTGCGAGGAGCGCCGCGGCGAGGACGATGGTTCCGCCGACCGCCACATAAGGCCTTGCTACCGCGGTGATGCGGGTCAGGTTCATGGAACCGATGGTGGGCCATTCGCCTTCCAGGCCCCATCGGGGAGAACCGAATGCCGTGCCGCGAAATGCCCCAGTGCGCGGCTAGCCGCGCTCGTAGTCGATGTCGATCAGCCCGTTTCGTATCGCATAGACCACCAGTCCCGCCACGTCGCGGATGCCCAGGCGCAGCATCAGGTCCGCGCGGTGGGTCTCGACCGTCTTCACGCTCACTCCCAGGGCGAAGGCGATTTCCTTGGTGCTCTTGCCCTCGGCGACGAGCTGGAGGATCTCGCGCTGGCGCGCGGTCAGCGCCTCGATCGACGATTCCGGGCGCTCGCCTCCCGGGCCCCGCATGAGCCCCGAGACCACGTGGCGGGAAACGCGCGAGCTCAAGTAGATCTCGCCGCGCATCACCGCCTTGATCGCGAGCGGCAGCTCCAGCGGGGCGGAGTCCTTGACTAGGTAGCCGTGGGCTCCGGCCTTCATCGCGCGCCTCACGAACTCCTCCGTCGAGTGCATCGACAGGATGAGCACTCGCGGCGCCGGCGACTGCGAAAGGATCTGGGCCATCGCCTCGATGCCGTTCATCTCCTTCATCGTGATGTCCATGATGACGAGGTCGGGCTTGTGCGCCTTGGCGAGTGCGACCGCCTCGCGACCGTTGTCGGCCTCGGCGACCACGCTCATCGACTCGAGGCCCTCCACCAGCGAGCGGATTCCCGCCCGCACCAGCTGGTGGTCGTCCGCGAGCAGGATGCGTACCGGGCTCATGGCGCAGTCGTCAGTGCCGGCTCGGCGGTGCGCGTCGCGCCATCCACCGGAAACGTCGCGGTCAAGGTGGTACCCGACCCCTTCACCGAGCTGATCTTAAAGCGTCCTCCCGCCAGCTCGGCGCGTTCCGCCATGCCGATGAGCCCGAGGCTGCCGCTGCGCAGGGCGCGCACGCGCGCCTCCTCCGTGTCGAACCCGCTGCCGTCATCGCGAATCGCCAGCCGGAGGACGCGCTCCTGCATCTTCACGTCGATCACCACCTGTGTTGCCTGGGCGTGTCGCGTCGCGTTGTTGAGCGCCTCCTGGGCGATGCGATAGCACGCCCATTCGACGGCCACGTCGGGACGCCGATCCGTTCCCGTGAAACGGCACTCGATCGCCACGCCCGTCGCTTGCGCCTGTTGCTCCGCCAGCCCGCGCAGCGCGCCCTCGAGGCCGAAATGGTCGAGCTGGGGCGGACGCAGCGAGTAGGACAGGCACCGCAGCTTCTCGAGCGTCGCGTCGGTGATCGCGAGGCACTGCGCAAGCCCCGGAGCCTCCCTGGCGGAGGCCGCGTTGTGCAACGCGATCTTGAGCGCGGCGAGCGACTGCCCGATATCGTCGTGCAGCTCGAGCGCGACGGCGCGCCGCTCCTCCTCCTGCACGCTCAGGACGCGCCGCGACAGGAGCTGCAGGCGCTCGTTGGCGTCATGGAGCGCGAGGTGCGCCAGCATGCGCGGCGTGATGTCTTCCACGGAGACCACCGCGCCGTGCTCGCTGTCCTCCAGGGGCTCGGCGCGAATCATTTCCCAGCGCGTCCCGGAGCCAACGGGAACCTGGTATTCGAGCGCGAAATGGGGCTCGCGGTGTTCGATGACCGCCTCGATCCCTTCGCGAATCTGGGTCGGGAACGCTGCACATTGGTGGCCTAGGCGGTTCCAGGCGCTGTTGGCCGTCAGGATCGCGCCGTGGCGATCGAGCACGGCGATGCGCATCGGCAGCGAGTTGAGGAGGCCTCGCATGAGGAGGCTGCCGCGCTTGAGCGCCGCATCGGCCACGGCCATGTCACGCCGCGCCTGCGTGCGCTCGAGGGCCGCCTCGATCGCCGCGGGCAGGCGTCCCAGGCGCCCCTTGAGCAGGTAGTCGTTGGCCCCGTTCTGCATCGCCTCGACCGCCGCGTCCTCGCCGATCAGCCGCGACACGACGATGAACGGAATGTCGAGCGCGCGTTCCTCGCGCACGATGCGCAGCGCCTCCCGCATGCTGAACCGCGGCAGGTGATAGTCGCACAGCACGACGTCGGGAACACATGCGTCGAGGCGGGACTTGAAGTCCTCGGCCGTTTCCACGCGATCGATGGCGCATGCGAACGGCGTCTTGCGCAGGGCGAAGCCGATCAGCTCGACGTCGTCGGGCGAGTCTTCGACCAGAAGGATGCGCAACGAACGCGCGCCGACCTGCTCTTGGATCCTGCTTCCCATCACACTCTCACGTTTCTCCCCTGGAAGCTCGCAGATTACCCCGGCCCCGGGCGCCCCCGTCCAAGACAATCTGGAATTCCGGGGTTCGAATTACCTCAGAGTGCCACAGGTCGCGCGCGCGTTATGTACGCTGCCGCACCGATCCGCGGCCGCGAAGGAGTTCCAATGAGCCCATGGCCCTGCCCGCCAAGCGCTTCAAGGGCAAAGCCGGCTTCGAACGGCTCTTGCTCGACCAATCCCCGGATGCCTTGATCGCCACCACGACGGAAGGCAACGTGCTCTATTGGAGCAAGGGCGCGGAGGCCATTTTCGGCTACTCCAGCGCCGAGGCCGTCGGGCGCAGCGTCCAGGAAATCGTGGTCCCCGACGATCGCGCCGAGCAGGAGCGCGCGGTCCTGAACGAGGCGCTCGAGACCGGATTCTCCACCTATGAGTCGGTGCGCCGCCGCAAGGACGGCTCGCTCGTCTACGTCGACATTTCCTGCAGGATGGTGCGCGACGCCAAGGGCGCCATCGACTACGTGCTGCTCACCAAGAAGGACGTCACGCGGCTGAAAGTCATGCACGACGGCAAGCTCGTGGAGACGCGCTTCCGCGACCTGCTCGAATCCATGGGGCGGCGCGTCGCCGACAGCACCATCGAGCTGCGGGAAAGCCAGGAACAGCTTCGCGCGGCCACCGAGACCGCGAACGACGCCATCGTTTCCGCGGACGGAAACGGCAACATCATCAATTTCAATCATGCGGCGTCGAACCTGTTCGGATACTCGCACGACGAGGCCATCGGGCGACCGATCACGATGCTGATGCCGAAGCGGCTGCACGAGGCCCATCGCAGCGGGATGGCGCGCTACCTTTCCACGGGGGAGGCACGCGTGATCGGTCACACGACCGTGCTCACCGGGCTGAGGAAGGACGGATCCGAGTTTCCTCTCGAGCTATCGCTCGCCACCTGGAAGTCGCGCGGCATGGCGTACTTCACCGGGATCATCCGCGACATCACCGATCGCAATCGCGTCGCCGCGGCGCTGCAAGTCGCGAACCGGGAGCTCGAGGCGTTCGCCTACTCCGTGTCGCACGATCTCAGGGCGCCGCTGCACGCGATGCAGGGTTACGCGGAAGCGTTGCAGGAGAGCCTCGACGGGCAACTGGGCGAGAAAGAGCGCCACTACCTCGAGCGGATCCGCTCGGCCAGCGCCTCGATGGATCAGCTCATCGACGACTTGCTCAGCCTCTCGGGGATCTCGAAGGTCGACCTCGTGGCCACGCAGGTCGACCTGAGCGCGATGGCGACGGACCTCTTGTCGGAGCTGCGCGCAACCGACCCCTCGCGGCGAAGCCAGT
>JBGOST010000152.1:0-6059 GCA_041476125.1 Usitatibacter sp.
CACCATGCCGATGGTGCGGCGGATGATGTCCTGCGGGATCTTGCTGCGGTCTTCGAACCAGTCGGTTTCCATGAGGCCCAGCTCGGGGGCTTCGCGCAGCAGCTTGTAGCCCGAGTCGATCCAGAACTCGCGAACCACGGGCCACACCTTCTGCGGCTCGCCTTTCACCACGAGCCAGCGCTGGTCCAGATGACGCTCAAGCCTCACGCCCTCGAACTTCGGCAGCACCGTGGCGCCCGTGGGCGCGGCGGTCGACCCGGCCGGGGGCCGTTGGCTATAGGCGGAATACGTGGTTTGCGCGCGCGGATCCGGGATCGAATAGCGATCGTCCATCGTGGGCGAGCTCAGCTCCGGAGGCACCTCGAGGGGTTGCCCGGTGCGGGCGGCCGCGGTCTTGTAGTCGGCGGTCTTGCTGCCGAACAAGCCGAACATCGTGCAACCGGCGAGCGGCAGCAGCGCGACGGCAATGGCGAATGAGCGAAGAGCTTTCATGGTCGATCCTTGTTCTATTCGATGCAGCCGGCCTCGCGAAGCGAGGCGGCGAGCGTTTCGTGGTGCGGAGGCGTGAACGGCGTGAGCGGCAGGCGGATTCCGTCCGCGATGCGGCCCATGCGGTTCAGCGCCCACTTGACCGGGATGGGGTTGGATTCGAGGAACAGGTTCTTGTGCAAGCCGAGCAGGCGGTTGTTGATGTCGATCGCCTTCGCGGCGTTTCCGGAGCGCGCCGCCACGCACAGCTCGTGCATGAGGCGCGGGGCGACGTTGGCCGTCACCGAGATCACGCCGTGGCCCCCGAGCAGCATGTAGGAGAGCGCGGTCGCGTCGTCGCCGCTGAACACGAGGAAGTCCTTTCGCACGCGGCGCATGAGGTCGGTCACGCGCTCGACGCTTGAAGTGGCCTCCTTGATGCCGACGATGTTCTTCACCTGCGAGAGGCGGATCACGGTGTCGTTGGCGAGATCGGCGACCGTGCGCGACGGCACGTTGTAGAGGATGACCGGGAGGTCGGCGGATTCGGCGATCGCCTTGAAGTGCCGATAGAGCCCCTCCTGCGTCGGCTTGTTGTAGTAAGGGACGACGGAAAGCGAATGGCTGGCGCCGGCCTTGCGGGCGAACTGGTTCAACGCGATCGCCTCGCGGGTCGAATTGCCGCCGGTGCCCGCGATGACGGGAATTCGCCCCGCCGCGAACTGGACCGCGGAATCGATCAGCTTGCAGTGCTCCTCGACGTCGACCGTCGGCGACTCGCCGGTCGTGCCGACGATCACGATGCCGTCGGTGCCCTCGGCGACGTGCCCGTCGATGAGCGCCTTCAGGCGCGGCAGGTCGAGCGCGCCGTCGGAGAGCATCGGGGTAACGATCGCAACGAGACTTCCTGAGAGCATTCGGATGCGGCTTTGAAGGCGCGAAAGGGGGCAATTTTAGCAGAGGGACACCCGGAAAAACGCGCCGGGCACCCTATTCCTGCCGTGCCGCCAGGCGCTGCACCGCGGCCGGCCTGGGCGCTTCAACGGTGAGGTCCTCGTACGCGATGACATGCAGCTTGCCGCTCACCGCCTCGAGCAGCTCCCCGGGGGCGAGCAGGAAGGCGGGATTCGACGGCTTGCCGAAGCGTTCGTTGCCCCGGGCGAAGGTCTCGTAGAGGAGGAGCCCGCCGCGCTCGAGGGAGCCCACGAGGATGGGAAGCAGCGGGCGATGAAGATAGTTGGTGACGACGATGGCGTCGAACCGGCGGCCCTCGTAGGGCCAGGGGCCGGCCTCGATGTCGGCCTCGACGAGCTTCACGTGCGCAGGGGGCTCGGCAAAGAGGCTCGCATCGCGGTCCACCGCATCGACCTCGAAGCCCATGCGCGCGAGCAGGCGCGCATGCCGGCCGGAGCCCGCCGCCACGTCGAGCACGGCGCCGCCGGGACGAATCCAGCCGATCCAGCGCTGGACCCAGGGAGAAGGCGGCAAGTCGAAATGCGATTCCATTTGTTTCCTCGTCATCCCGGCCGCCTGCAAGGGCAATGGGCCGGGATCCAATGTATCAGCCGAAAAGCTCGCCGATCGTCTCCTCGCCGATGGCCAACGCCGTGCTCATCCCGGTGCCGCCCGTCACGGCGACGAGCCGCGCACGTTCCGCCAGCTTCCCGGAGAGCAGCGGCTGGACGTCGGCCACCGGATAGTGGCCCACCCAACGCTCGACGACGTGCACCTCGGGCATGTCGAACAGCGCGTGCAGCTCGCCGAGAATCAACGATTCGACCGCGTCGCTTGCGAACGGGTCGGCGTGATCGCCGTAGTGGTGCGAATCGCCGACCACGAGGGAGCCATCGGCGCTTTGCGCGACGATCAGATGCACGCCGTGGGCAAGCTCGCCGGCGCAATCGCGCTCGAGGCGCGCGCGCAGTCGCGACGCCGCCGGCTGCGAGGCGAAACCCTCGTAGCGCAGGAGACTCAGGTCGGAAAGGATCACGGCGGGAAAGAGATCCGCCGGCCGCGCACGCAAGCGCATCATCTGCAGCTTGCACTGGCGCAGCCCGGCGCGCCGCGCGATCTCGGGCGCCAGCTCGGCCACCGCCGCGCCCGGCGCGACGACGAGGGCCGCGGCCTCGATTCGCCCTCCCGCGTGGCACAGCGTGGAGCCCTCGAAGCCCACGGCCGCAAGACCCCATGCGAATGCGACGCCGTGCGCCTCCGCGAGCCATCGCGCCAGGCGCGGCAACGCCTCTCGCGCCTCGACGCGCAGCTCGTGGGAGCTTGCGAGCGCGCCGCGAACGTTGTCCTTCGCGCGCGGCAGGCGCCGGCGCGTCTCGGGCGCGTCGAGCAACACGCACCCGGTTCCCATCTCGCTCGCGGCAAATTCGCCCAGTACCGCGAGCGCTTCCTCGCGCTGCGCCACCACGAGCGCTCCGCGCTGCACGACATCGATCCCCGCCAGGGGTGCGACTTCCGCCCAGATCTCGCGAGAGCGCAGCGCCCGCGCACGGGAGGCGCCCTGCGCTTGGCCGCTCACCGTGACGAATCCGAAATTGCGAACCGAAGCGTGGGTCGCGCGCGCCTCGCGCTCGACGACCATCACGCGCAACCCGCGCCGCGCGGCCGCCAAAGCGTGCGCGAGCCCGACGATTCCCGCGCCCACGACGATGAGATCGAATTGCGCCACGGCGGCAATGATAGCCTCGGTTACCATGGCGCCATGTGGAGGAAGGGGCTCAAGTACGCGAGCATCGCCGTCGTGATCCTTGCCGTCCTCGCCGCGGGCGCGCTGGTTCTCGCCGCGTGGCTGGGCGAACGCAAGCTGCAACGCTCGGTCGATGTGCGCGTGGTGCCCGTGCCCTATGCGCGCGGGCCGGCGGCGCTCAAGCTGGGCAAGTATCTTTTCGAATCGCGCGGCTGCGCCGAGTGCCACGGCGCCGACGGCCGCGGCGTCGCCTTCATCGATTCTCCCGACGGGATGTACGTGAAGTCGCCCAACATCACCACGGGGCCCGGCGGCGTGGTATCCGACTACAACGAAGGCGACTGGGTGCGCGCCATTCGCCACGGCGTGAACCCGGCCGGGCACGCCCTCCTCGCCATGCCGTCGGTCGACTTCAACCGCATGAGCGATGCGGACCTCGCCGCGCTGGTCGCGTACGTACGCAGCCTGCCGGCGGTGGCCAGCGAAAGCGCGGTGATCCGGCTGCCGATGCTCGTGAAGGCGCTCTACGGACTCGGCGTGATCCGCGACGCCGCGGAGAGAATCGACCATCGCAAGCCGCCTTCGCAGCCGATCGGCGCCGCGCAGACGGTGCAGTACGGCGCGTATGTCGCGACCATGTGCATCGGCTGTCACGGAACCTCGCTCTCGGGCGGCAAGATCCAGGGCGCACCGCCCGACTGGCCACCCGCGGCGAACCTCACGCCGGGCGAAGGCAGCGTGATGCCGCGCTACGGCTCCGCGGAGAGATTCGTGACGATGATGCGCACCGGCAAGCGGCCCGACGGCGCGCCGGTGAACGCGGCGATGCCGTTCATGAGCCTTCGCAACGTGAACGACCTCGATCTCAACGCGATGTATGCGTACCTGAAGACCCTGGCGCCCAGGAAAACGGGCGAACCGTGATGAGGTACGCTGCGCGAATTCCCGCGCCGGGAGGAGCCCCCCAGTGAAGGAGGCAGCGCCGATCAAGCCGAAGTTCTTCTCGAGCCCGAACGCCTTCCGGCGCTGGCTCGAAAAGAACCACGCCGGCGTGAGCGAGCTCTGGGTCGGCTTCCACAAGGTCCACACCGGCAAGAAGGGACTCACCTACGCCCAGGCCGTCGACGAGGCGCTTTGCTTCGGCTGGATCGACGGGCTGAAGAAAAGGTTCGACGCCGCGGCCTTCATGCACCGCTTCACCCCGCGCAAGGCGAGGAGCACCTGGAGCGAGATCAACACCCGCAAGATCGAAGCACTCACCAAGGCGGGCCGCATGGCCGCGCCCGGCCTCGCGGCATTCAATACCCGCGACCCTGCGCGCACCGGGCTCTATTCGTTCGAGAACCGCAACCCCGTGTTCGATGCCGCGACCGCGAAACGCTTTCGCGCGAAGAAGAAGGCGTGGGACTTCTTCGAGGCGCAACCGCCCGGGTACCGGGGCACGGCGACACATTGGATAATGAGCGCCAAGCGCGAGGAGACGCGCGAGCGGCGACTGGCGCGTCTCATCGAGGACTCGGCGCTGTCCCAGCGGCTCGACCTTTTCAGCGGCGAAAAGACGCCGGCGAAAGCCTGAGCGCGCCGCGATGCGCACCCAAGTCGGCATCATCGGCGCCGGGCCCGCGGGACTCCTCCTCGCGCATCTCTTGCGGCGCCAGGGCATCGAGTGCGTCGTCATCGAGAACCAGACGCGCCAACACGTTGAAGAGCGCGTTCGCGCCGGCGTGCTCGAGCAGGGAACCGTCGACCTGCTCGCGGCCTCGGGCGTCGGCGAGCGGCTGCAACGCGAAGGGCTCGTGCACCACGGCATCGAGCTGCGCTTCAACGGCGAGAGCCACCGCATCGCGCTCACCGACCTCACCGGCCGCTCGATCACCGTCTACGGCCAGCAGGAGGTCGTGAAGGACCTCATCGCCGCGCGCCTCGGGGGCGGCGGGGAAATCTTCTTCGGGGTCACGGACGTTGCGTTGGCGGGCCTCGACACCGACGCGCCTTCGCTCAAGTTCACCCACGAGGGCCGCGCCCATTCCGTCGATTGCGACTTCATCGCGGGATGCGACGGATTCCATGGCGTGAGCCGAGCGTCGATTCCGGCGCGCGCGCTCGCGGAATTCAGCCGCAGCTATCCGTTCGCGTGGCTCGGCATCCTCGCGGCCGCGCCGCCGACCTCGCCCGAGCTCATCTACGCGCACCACGAGCACGGCTTCGCGCTCTACAGCATGCGCTCGCCCACGATCACGCGCCTGTACCTGCAATGCTCTCCCGACGAGGACCTCTCGCGATGGAGCGAGGCGCGCATCTGGGAGGAGCTGCACGCGCGCCTCGAGGCGAGCGACGGCTGGCGGCTCGCCGAGGGCGCCATCCTGCAGAAAGGCGTGACGCCGATGCGAAGCTACGTGGTCGAGCCGATGCGCTTCGGCCGCCTCTTCCTCGCGGGAGACGCGGCGCACATCGTCCCGCCGACGGGCGCCAAGGGCATGAACCTCGCGGTAAACGATGTGCGCGTGCTCACCGAAGTACTCGCGGCCTTTTATGCCGGGCGCAGGGCTGCGCTCGATGACTACTCGCCGCGTTGCCTCGGGCGCGTCTGGCGCGCCGAGCATTTCTCGTGGTGGATGACCTCGATGCTGCACCGCGCCGGCGCCGACGACCCGTTCCACGAGAAGCTGCAGCTCGCGCAGCTGAAATACGTCACGAGCTCGAAGGCCGCGGCGACGAGCCTCGCCGAGAACTACGTCGGATTGCCCTTCGGCTAGCTCACCGCGAGCCAGCGATCCAGCTTGGTGCGATCGGCGATCAGCGCGTCGCTGGGGCCGTCGTGGACGATGCGCCCGCGCTCCATCACCACCGCGCGGGCTGCCAGCGACAGGGCGAGCTCGGCGTGCTGCTCGAC
>JBGOST010000153.1:0-6017 GCA_041476125.1 Usitatibacter sp.
GCCCGTGGGGACCGAGTCGCCGTACTTCAATTCCTCGTCGGCGACGATGTCGCCCAGGATCGGCTCGGCCGCGCCCGAATGATCGCGCGTGAAGACGCTGCGGTAGAACTCGCGGCTCACGGGCCGGCGGTTGCTCGCCTGGTAGCGCGGCAGGTTCTTCGCGCGATCGGCAAGCGTGGGCGCGTCCTTGCCGGTCCAGACGAACGCGTCGAGTGCGAGCTTCTCGACGTGATCGGGAAACTGGTTCGCGAATCGCGCGGCGCGCAGCGCTCCCGACGACTGGCCGAAGAAGGCGAGCTTCGCCGGTGCGCCGCCATTCTTCTCGATCACCGCCATCGCCGCCTTCAGGTCCTCGACCCCGCTCTGGATGTCGGAGTTGCCCGCGGTCCTCTGCGAATGCCCGTAGCCTTCGTGGTCCATCGTCCACACTTCGTAGCCCAGGCGCGCGAAGTGATCCATCATCGAGTAGTTGTCGCGGTTCGGGACATTCAGGTCGAACATCGTCTTGCCGGAGTACGACGAGCCGTGCACGCAAAAGAGCCGCGCGCGCGCATTGGACTGCTCGAGGCGCTTGCGGTAGACCCACAGCCGCACGCCGTTCTTGTCGGCCCAGAACTCGTCGGCGACGATGCGCGGCGGCGCGGGCATGGCGCTCGCCTGCGCCAGCGGCAGCGCCGGCGCGGCTGCCAGGCCCACCCCCGCGATCAAAGCGTGGCGTCTGGAGCGGTTGGTAGCATCCATCGGGACTCCCTTCAGCGAATTGTGCGAACAGTGCGCGAAGCGCGCGGCTCAATCTCCAGTGGCTGGCGCCACGCCTTCCAGGCCTTTCTTGACCGGGCCCTTGCCGGAAAACCGGTCGAGGTAGAGGTAGATCACGGGCGTGATGAAGAGCGTGATCACCTGCGAGAAAAGAAGGCCGCCCACGACGGCGAGGCCGAGCGGCTGGCGCAGCTCCGCCCCGGTGCCCAGCCCCGCGGCGATCGGCACCGCGCCCATCGCGGCCGCCAGTGTGGTCATCATGATCGGGCGAAAGCGCATCAGGCACGCCTTGCGGATCGCCTCCTCGGGCTTCATGCCTTCCTCGCGCTGCGCGTTCAACGCGAAGTCGATCATCATGATGGCGTTCTTCTTCACGATGCCGATCAGCATGAGGATGCCGATCGTCGCGATGATCGACAGGTCCTGGCCGAAGATCCACAGCGCGATGAGCGCTCCCACCGCGGCCGACGGCAGCCCGGCGAAGATCGTGATCGGGTGGATGTAGCTCTCGTAGAGCACGCCCAGCAGCACGTAGATCACCAGCAGCGCGCTCACGATGAGCCACAGCTGCGTGCCCTGCGACGCCTGGAAGGCGGCCGCGTCCCCGCCCCAGCTGGTGAGGACCGAGGCGGGCATGCCGATCTGCTGGCGGTAGCGCTCGATCTTCCTCGAGGCGTCTCCGAGTGCCGCGCCCGGCGCCAGGTTGAACGACACGGTGATCGCCTGCAGCTGCCCCGCGTGGTTGATCGAGACCGGACCGACCTTGCGCTCGACGGTGGCGAGGCTGGAGAGCGGAACCAGCGCCCCGCCCTTGCCGCGCACGTAGATCTTGGCGAACGCGGACTCGTCGCGGCGATCGGGGTCGGTGGCCTGGAGGATCACCTGGTAGGAATCCGTCGCCGTGTAGATGGTCGACACCTGGCGCTCGCCGAAGGTCGAATAGAGCGCGGTGCGGATGTCCTGGATGTTCACGCCCAGCGCATTGGCCTTGTCGCGGTCGATGTTGAGCTGCGCCTGCAGGCCTTTCATCTGCGAGTCGCTGGTGACGTCGCGAAACGCCGGGTCCGGGCGCAGCAACGCGAGGAGGTGATCGGCGCTGTCCTGCAGCTCGCGGTCGTTCACGCTTTTCATGATGTACTGGAAGCGGCTCTTGGAAACGCGCCCGCCGATGCGCAGGTTCTGGATGGGGTTGAAGTAGACGTTCACGCCCGGGATCCTGCGCATGTCGCGCCGCAGGTTCTCGAGCACCTTCTCCATCGGCTCGCGCCCGCTGCGCGGCTTCAGGTTGATGAAGAGCCGGCCGTTGTTGGTCTCGTCGGCGTTCATCACCACGGTGTCGACCGCGGGATTCTCGCGGATGGCGCGCCCTACGCGCTGCAGCAGCTCCGACATCGCCGGGAACGAGATGTCCTCGACCGCTTCGGCGTTCACCGAGATCTGGCCGATGTCCTCGGTCGGGAAGAACCCCTTGGGCATGAAGACCACAAGGAGTGCGGTGATGGCGAGCGTGGCGAGTGCCACCGCGAGCACGGGCGCGCGGTGCGCAAGGCACCAGTCGAGCGCGCGCTCGTAGCGGGCAAGCGTCCAGAGGTATGCGCTCTCGAACCAGGCCGTCCACCGCAGCACCGGGTCGTCCTCGCGCTCGTGCTTGAGGTAGCGGCTGGCGAGCATCGGCACCAGCGTGAGCGACACGCCCGCGGAAACCATGATCGCGAGGCAGACGACGATGGCGAACTCGTGGAAGAGCCCGCCGATCACTCCCGGCATGAAGAAGATCGGGATGAAGACGGCCACCAGCGAGACCGAGATGGACATGATCGTGAAGCCCATCTCCCTGGAGCCGACGAGCGCGGCCTGGAGGGGCTCCATCCCCGCCTCGACGTGGCGCACGATGTTCTCGAGCATCACGATCGCATCGTCCACCACCAGGCCGACCGCGAGCGTGATGCCCAGCAGCGACACGTTGTCGAGGCTCAGGCCCAGTGCGCGCATGAGGGCGATCGTGCCGATGAGCGAGATCGGCAGCGAGAGCGCCGGGATGATCGTCGCCGATGGACGCCGCAGGAAGAGGTAGATCACCAGGACCACCAGGAACGCGGTGATGCCGAGGGTGACCTTCACGTCGTGGATGGCCGCGCGGATCGACACCGAGCGGTCGTTGCGAATCTGCAGGCTCACCGAGCTCGGCATCTGCGCCACGAGCCCCGGAACCGCCGCCTTGATCGCGTCCACCGTGGCCACCGTATTGGCGTCGGGTTGGCGCTGGATCGAAAGCGTGATGGAGCGCTCGCCGTTGGCCCAGCTCGCGGTCTTCACCGATTCGACGCTGTCTTCGACGTCGGCCACGTCGTCCAGGCGCACGTTGTTGCCGCCGGGAAGGGTGGCGATGATGAGCGGAGCGAACTCCGCGGCGCGCGTGAGCTGGCGGTTGGCTTGGATCGTAAGCGTCTGGCGCGCTCCGTCGAGCGTGCCCACCGGCGTGTTGGCGTTGGCGGCCTTCAGCGCGTTCGCCACGTCGTCCATCGTGAGGTTGCGCGCGGCGAGCGCGTCCGGGCGCACGCGCACCCGCACCGCGAATCGCTTCTGGCCGTTCACGTTGATCTGTGCCACGCCCGGCAACGTCGACAGCGTGGGCGCGATGAGGTTGTCGCCGTAGCTGTTGAGCTCCGAGAGCGCCATCGAGGGCGAAGTGAGAGTCACGAAGATGATCGGCGCGTCGGCCGGGTTCACCTTGCGATAGGAAGGCGGCGTGGTCATCTCGATCGGCAGGCTCCGCGATGCGCGCAGCAGCGCCGCCTGCACATCCACCGCCGCCTTGTCGATCTCGCGGTCCTGGTCGAATTCGAGCGTCACCTGGGTGCGCCCCTGCGTCGACGAGGAGCTGATCACGTTGACGCTCGCGATGGTCGCGAACTGCTTCTCGAGCGGAGTCGCGACCGACGAGGCCATGTTCTCCGGGCTTGCCCCGGGCAGCACCGCGGTCACCTGGATCGTCGGCGTCTCGAACTTCGGCAAGGCAGCGATGGGGATGCCGTCATACGCGAGCACGCCGGCGACCACGGCGGAAGCCGACAGCAGCCCCGTCATCACCGGCCGGCGGATGAAGGCTTCCGAGAAATTCACGACTTCTTCCCGCCCTTCTTGCCCTCGCCCTTCTGTCCCTCCGTCGTCGCACGCTCGGCCTCCGCCACCGCGCTGCCGGGCCGCAGGTTCTGCGCGCCCTCGACGACGACGCGCGTGCCGGGCGCCAACCCATCGACGACGGCGAAGCCTTCCTCGACGTAGGTGAGAGTCACGATTTGCGGCTTCACCTTCTTGTCCTCGCCCACGACGTAGACGAAGCGGTTGTCCGGCCCGGTCTGCACCGCTTGCGCCGGAACGACCGTCGCATTGGCGATCTTGCGCGGCGAGACCTCGACGTTCACATACATGCCCGGCCACAGGCGCGCCTGCGCGTTCGGGAACTCGGCCTTGACGCGGATGGTGCCGGCGGTGACGTCGACCGTGTTGTCCACGAACGTGATCTTGCCCGTGAACGGCTCGCCGCCTTCCTGGGGCTTGACGGTGACCAACACGTCACCTGCCCGCAACGCCCTCTGCAGCCCGGGGAGCTCCTTTTCCGGAAGCGTGAACGCGACCGAGATGGGGTCGATTTGCGTCACGGTGACGAGCACCGTGCCGTTGGGCTGCACGAGGCTGCCCGGCCGCACGCCGATGGTCCCGGTGCGCCCCGCGAAGCTCGAGCGGATTTCGGTGTACGCGCGCGCGACCCGCGCCGATTCGATGGCGGCGGTATCCACCGCGAGCTGCCCGGACAGGGTGTCGACCTGGTTCTGCGCGACGTCGAGCGCGGCCTGCGAGATGAACTTCTGCTGGAAGAGCTCCTGCTGGCGCTCGAGGTTGCGCTTCGCGGTGGCGAGATCGCCGCGATCCTTCTCGACCTGCGCCAGCGCCTTCTTCAGGTTCGCTTCCTCGGCGCGCGCATCGAGCGTGAAGAGCAACTCGCCCGCGCGCACGTTCTGCCCTTCCTTGATGTGCACATCGGTGACCGTGCTGGTGATCTGCGGGCGAAAGTCCACCGTCTGCAGGGCCGTCACGGTGCCGTTGGCCTTGATGCGCACGGGGACATCGCGGCCTTCCGCCTGGGTCGTCACCACCAGGACCGCCGACGCCCGGGTTGCACCCTTCGCCTCCTGGGAGCGCGAATTGCCGAACCACCACCACAGGGCCAACGCGACCGCGACGAGGCCGACAACGGCGATCCAGGGCCAGCGGCTGCGGCGAAGCGGGAGGGCGGGCGAATTCATGAGTCTTTTATGATACTGCGGCGGGGGGTTGCGAACGCTGTTCCGCTATGAGGATCGTCATTCCCGCCCCGGGCAATTGACGATCCGGGGTGAACTCCGGCGGGAATCCAGCCTCCTTGGCACAATGCCCATCCGCCCCAATATGCCTCCCATGCGTTTTCGCCTCACCCCCATCGCCCTGGTCCTCGCCCTCCTCCACGTCTACATCGGGCTGCGGCTCCTGGTTGCGTTCGACACCGAGGCGCGGATCCTGGGGGCCGCGGCGCTGGCCGCCTGTTTCTGGTGGCTGCCCAAGGGCTGGCACGTGCGCGACGACCACCGGCCCTGGGCAGTGCTGCTGCCTTGGCTCACGATGGGATTCTTCTCGTGGCTGCTGGTGCTTACGGTGGCTCGCGACGTGAGCGTGGCGGCCTTGGCGCTCGTGATCTCGCCGGAAGTCCTCGACGCCTGGATTCGCGCCTCCGCCATCGGTGTGATGGCGCTCGTTCCCGCGATCACGCTTGCCGGGTTCCTCATGGCGCGCCGCGTAGCCACGGTGAAGGAAGTGGAGATTCGGCTCGCCGGCCTTGCCGCCGAGCTGGAAGGCTTCACCATCGCGCAGATCAGCGACATCCACGTCGGCCCCACCATCAAGCGCGATTTCGTGCAGCGCATCGTCGATCGGGTGAATCGCCTCGAGGCCGACCTGGTGGCGATCACCGGCGATCTCGTCGATGGCAGCGTGCGCGAGCTCTCGCACCACACCGAGCCGCTCGCGGATCTCGAGTCGCGGCACGGAACGTACGTCGTCACCGGGAACCACGAGTACTACTCCGGCGCCCCGGCGTGGATTCGCGAGCTGCGGCGCCTGGGCGCACAGGTCCTCTTGAACGAGCACGTGGTGCTCGAGCACGACGGGGCGCAGCTCATCGTGGCGGGCGTCACGGACTACTCCGCGCATCATTTCGATCC
>JBGOST010000154.1:0-6004 GCA_041476125.1 Usitatibacter sp.
ACCGCCGCCATTTCCGCCGCGGCCACGTTCAGGTCCATCGAAACGTAGGCCACCTTGCCGGCGGCGGGCAGCGCGGCGAGGCTCTCGGGCACGCGCCCACGCACCGGCACGGCATTCGGCCAGCGCGAGAATTTCGTGATCGCCGCGGCATGGGTGGCGTCCCCGTTCTGGTACTTGCGATTCATCTCCAGCACCCCGAAGCGCCTTTCGTCCTCGGAGACCTGCTCGGCGGGGATTCCCGCCCACGTGTCGAACAGGTAGAACGTGCGCGGCGCCAGCTTCCCGAACTCGAGCCAGGCCATGACCGCGCCCGAAAGGATGCCGGTGTGAACGCCGCACTCGACGAAATCTCCCTCGAGGCGAGCGGCCTGCGACGCGCACCACAGCGCGACGTGCACGCGCCATTCGATGTGCAAGCCCGGGCGCCCGTTCTCGATGCCCGCCGCATAGGCCGCGGTAAAACGCGGATCGCGAAGGAAATCCGCGTTGTGCTGCGTGGCGAGCCCGTCCTGATTGTAGGTCCAGGGATTTGCGCTCATCGCTTCACACGCTGCTCCTTCACGCGGGACTCGCAACGGAACTCGCGATACAGCCCGCGCATGAGCCTGTCGGTCTGCGCGGCGTTGCGCAAATCGAGCCAGCGATAGCCGTCGTAGGCGGCGCGCGGGCCGTCGACCACGTGGTGGATCGCCTCCGAAAGATCGACCGCCGCGCTCGCCTCCTCGAGGATCGAGTCCCACTCCTGCGCCGGCGTCTCGGACCATAGCCAGCGCATCCAGTCGGCCAGCAGCGCGAACACGCTATGGTCGCAGACAGCGTCGGCGCGCGAGCGCAGGGCCTGCGCATGCAGGCGCATCGCCTCGCGCCGCAGCCGCTTCTGCAGCACCACCGGCACCTCATAGAGGGTCTGGTAACCGTAGCTCTCGCAAAGCCGGCGCGAAGGATCGCGCAACACCGCGGCGTTGCGCGCCAGGCGCCCCGCCAGGGCGCTCACGTCGATCGTCGCAGGAGCGGAAATGACGTGGCGCATCATTTCACCCGGAGCAGGAAGCCGTCGGGATTGAGCGTCATGATGTAGCGTTCGCCCCAGCGCCGGTCCTTGACGAAGTCGTCGTTCTCCGCGAGAAACTCCGCGGATGCGGCCTTGGGTCCCTCGTTGGGGACCGGGTGGTAGCCCATCACGTCGTTCAACGAGTCCTCGACGACGAAGTAGCCTCCCACGTGAACCATCGGCGCGTAAGCGCGCAGCTCCGCGAGCACGTGGTTCTTTTCGTGGTCGGAGTCGGCGATCACGAGGACTCTCTTGCCGGCCGTGATCTTCGCCACCTTCTTCACCACGCTGGGCGCGATGCTGCTGCCCTCGATGTAGCGGATGCGCTCGTTGCCGGCCTTCTTCGCCTTTGCGAGCGACACGTCGATGCCGATCACTTCGCCATGCCCGACGAGGTCGAGGATGCTGGCGTAGAACTGGGTGGCCCCGCCGAACATGACACCCAGCTCGATCACGTAGTCCGGGCGCGTTTCCCAGATGATCTCCTGGTAGACCCAGCAATCCATCGGCGTCTTGATGAGGTCGCGGCCCAGCCAGCGCTGCTGCAGGCGCGGCGCGCCATAGCGATATCCCTGGTGGATGTAGTAATAGTGGTACATGAGGTAGTCGCGCAGCGACATGTCGCCGAGGCGCTCGATGGACGACTGGTCCTGGAAGAGCTTCGCGATCGCGCCGATGTGCGGATTGTTGTGCAGCAGCTTGGGGTGGAACCCGGCCGCGCCGCAGAAGTCGCGCCGCGTCTCAGGGAGGTCCGCGATGCGCTTTTCCACCAGGTAGGTCACATATTTGAGCGCGATCTCCTTGTCGAGCGGAAGGTGATGCTTGTCGAGCGGCGGCGACGGCTTCTTCTTCACGGCGAATCCTTCTTCCAAAGCGCCCGGATCAATGCCCTTGCGTGCTCCTCGAGGGTGGGGCCGGGCAAATGGCCGCTCACGCGCGTCGCGTACTCGAGGGGCCGCGCCGCGCCATCGCGCCCTTCCGGACGCTCGATCGCGCAATCGCGGCCCGTCACCTCGCTTGCGATTCTCGCGCACAGCGCGGCGAAATCAAAGACCGACATCTCGTCGGGTCCCGGAGCGTTGGCAAACGTCACGCCGGGCCGTTCCTGGTCGAGCCACCATCCCGTGAGCATGGACACGCCCTCGGCGGAGACGAAGTTGCGCCGCTGCGCGCCGTGGCTCTTGAGGATGATGCGCCCGCGCGCGGCCTGGCGCGGGAAATCGAAGGGAATCAGCGACCAGCGCGCGAAGCGCTCGAGCGAGGGCGGCATCCCGAAGACCGCGCAGGGGCGCGCGATGAGGGCGAGCGCTCCGGACTGGGCGGCGCCCTCGAAGAGGCGTTCCGTCGCCACGTGCGCGCGCGCATAGTCCGAGCGCGGATCGACGGGGCGCGACTCGTCGATCGCGCCCTCGAGCGATCCGTAGACATGCGCCGATGAAATGTAGACGAGCCGCGAAATGCCGCCGTCCCGGGCCGCGTCGAGCAGCGCCCGCGCGCCTTGCTCCGCCTTGGCGTAAGCGCTCGCGCGGTCGGCGAAGTCCTCGTCGGTGACCCCGGCGGCGTGCACCAGCGCATCGCAGCGCGCGAGCGCGCCGGGCGCCAGCCGCGCGGGACGCGCGAGGTCGAGCGAGACGTCGCTGCCCGCCGCCCTGCCGATACGCAAGAGCTCGTGGCCGCTCGCTGCGAGGCTCGCCGCGATGGCGCTGCCGATGAGTCCGGTCGAGCCGGCGATCGCCACGCGCATCTCTAGCCCAGGGGCTCCACGCCGGCCAGCCGTGGCCACGCGCGATCCTTGTCGGAAACGATGGCGGCCGGGGTGGCCGGCCACGGGATGGCGAGCCGCGGATCGTCCCACGCGAGGCCGCCCTCGGCCGCGGGCGCGTAGGCGTTGTCGACGAGATAGCTTACGACGCAATCCGATAGCGCGCAGAAGCCGTGCGCGAATCCCCTCGGGATGAGGACGGCATTGCCCTTCATCGCCGAGAGCTCCACCGAGTCCCACTGCCCAAACGTCGCCGACCCGCGGCGCAGGTCGACGAACACGTCGAAGATGGCGCCCGCCGCCACGCGCACGAATTTCGCTTCCGCATGCGGAGGCCTCTGGAAGTGCAGCCCGCGCACCGCCCCCCGCTGCGAGGCCGATTCGTTGCCCTGGACCCATTCGGTCGGCAGCCCGGCGCGCGCGAAGAGCTCGCGATCGTACCAACGCATGAAAGTCCCGCGCGCGTCGCGCCGCGGATCGAAGGTGATCTCGAAGGTGCCCGCGAGCCGGCGCGCCTCGATCCTCACGGGCTCGCCCGCTTCACGTCGGCCACGTGCTCCTCGATCTGCCGTTGCGCGAGGCCGAGGAGATCCTCATCGCCCGCGGCGGCCGCCTTGTACCACGCGATGCTCGCGCCGAGCGCCCTTTCGACGTCCCAGGCGCACTGCCAGCCGAGCGCACGGCGCGCCTTCTCGCTGGAGAGGACCAGCGCGCGCGATTCCGCGATCGACCCGTCCGGTTGCGCGCGCCAGGTGGCGCCTTCTCCCCACGCGGCCGCGGCAAGCGTGGCGACCTCGGCAACCGAATGCGCGCGCTGCGACGAAGGCCCCAGGTTCCATGCGAGGGACCCGGCCGCCGCGCGCCGCTCGGCGAGCACCAGCGTGCCTCTCACGACATCGAGCACGTGCTGCCAGGGACGCGAGGAATCGGGATTGCGGACTTCGAGCGCGCGCTTTTCCGTGAAGGCGCGAACGGCATCGGGAATCAGCCGGTCGCGGCCCCAATCGCCGCCGCCGAGGATGTTGCCGGCGCGCACGATCGCCACGCCGGGAGGTTGCGCCGCGCAGCGAAGGTAGCTCGTCCAATAGGCCGTCACCGCCCAATCCGCCGCTACCTTGCTGGCGCTATAGGGCTCGCCGCCCCCGAGCGGGTCCTCCTCGACAAACGCCTTGCCGGTTTCGGCGTTGCGGTAGACCTTGTCGGTCGTGTACACCACGAGGGATTCGAGGCCGGCGTGGCCGCGGCACGCTTCGAGCACGTTGACCGTCCCCATGACGTTGGTCGCAAAGGTCGTGACGGGGTCGCGATGCGCCTCGCGCACGAGCGGCTGCGCGGCAAGGTGAAAGACGACCTGCGGGTCGCAGGCGCGGATCGCCCCCGCGACGGCGGAAGCATCCCTCACATCCGCGATCGTGCTCCGCGCGAGAATCGTCGCGATTCGGGCGCGCTCGAAGAAGCTGGGTGTGGTGGGCGGCGGCAAGGCGAGTCCGCAGACGCGCGCGCCGCATTGGGCGAGCCAGGCGCACAGCCATCCTCCGACGAATCCCGTGTGCCCCGTGACCAGGGCACGTCGGCCACGCCACCAGTCGACCCGGGGAAGCGCGGCGGGCATCGCCCCTAGAGCCAAGGCGCGTTGCCCCGCGCCCAGATCTGGTTGAGCGCCAGCATCTCGCGGTAGGTATCCATGCACTGCCAGAACCCGCCGTGCTGGTACGCGGAAAGCTGCCCGCGCGCGGCGAGCGACGGGAGGATGTCGCTCTCCAGCACCAGGGCCGGATCATCGCTCGCGCCGTCGAAGGCGCGGCGCGCGAACACGAAGAAGCCGCCGTTGATCCACCCGTCAGCGACCTGAGGCTTCTCGAGGAAGGTGCGCACGGCGTCGTGCGCCACGTCGATCTCGCCATACCGCGACGAGGGATGCACGGCGGTGACGGTCGCCAGCCGGCCGCCGCGCTCGTGCGTGGCGAGGAGGGAATCGAGGTCGACGTCAGCCACTCCGTCGCCGTAAGTGGCGAAGAAAACCTCGCCGCGAACGTGCGCGAGGGCGCGCTTGATCCGGGCCCCCGTCATGGCATCGTCACCGGTGTCCGCGAGAACGACCTCCCAGTCTTCGGTCATGTCCTCGCCATGCACGCGAACCTCATGGGTTCGAAGGCTTACGGTGACGTCGCACTGGCGCAGGCGGTAGTTGAGGAAATAGTCCCTGATGACCTCGCCCTTGTAACCCAGGCAGAGGATGAAGCGCCGGACTCCGAAGCGGTGAAAGCGCCGCATGATGTGCCACAGGATGGGACGCCCGCCGATCTCCACCATCGGCTTGGGCTTGAACTCGGTCTCCTCGCGCAACCGCGTGCCCAGGCCGCCGCACAGGATCACCGCGTCGAGCGCCTGCGGCTTCACGCCGCCGCTCCGGCCACTTTGCCGCCCTCGCCGAAGCTCTTGTCGAGCAACTCCTCGAGACAGCGCGTCATCGGCGGCTCGCGGAACGCTGCGTAGGCCGCTTCGCCCCGGGCGCGCCATCGGTCGTCGCGGAGCAAATCGGCGAGCCCGTCGGCAAAGCTCTCGCCGCGATGCACCACCTGCGTGAGCGAAAGATAGCCGGCGGGATCGCTCTCGGCCTCCGAGAGAATCGCGCAACGGTTGTTGGCGAGGTAGCAGACGCGAAACGAGTTCACGTGCGTGTACTTGTCGTCCTGCACGATGTTGAGCTGCACCCGCGAGCGCGCGATGCGGTCGTTGCGCATGAAATAGGGGCAGTCTTCGTCGGCGAGCCCGTTGAAACCGCGCTGGCGCAGATCCGCGACGATGTTGCGGCGCCGGGGGCTCATGATCCCGAAGAAGTAGAAGTCGAATTCCTTCGTCTCGCGATGCGCAACGTCCTCCAGCCGTGGATGCCACCCCCAGCGCAGGAAATGCGCGTTGTTTCCGTAACGCCGATGCTCCGCGAGGTTGTCGAGGATCACGTCCCAGATGAAGCGCCCCTTGCGCATGCTGGGCAGGTAGGCGCCCAGGAAGTCGGTCTTCCTGGGATTGAAGTTGAGCATGTCGTTGGCGATCACCTCGGTATTCACGTGGGCGAAATCGACCCCGGACTGGTCGATCGCGGCCATTTCCGCCTTCGGGATGAAGTAGGCCGAGATGAGCAGGTTGAAGCGCGCGGTGTCGACCTGCAGCCCGGAGATGGCGACGTC
>JBGOST010000155.1:0-5994 GCA_041476125.1 Usitatibacter sp.
AGCGCTGCGCCCTTGTTGCCGCGTTCGTCCTTGTCGACCTGGACGATGAGCTCCTGGCGCTCCTTCAGGTGCGTGGCCATCTTCGAGCGGCCGAACTCGCCGTCGTCGTTGACCATGAACTGCTTGGCGATTTCCTTGAAGGGCAGGAAGCCGTGGCGCTCGGCGCCGTAGTCGACGAAGACCGCCTCGAGGGAGGGCTCTACGCGGGTGATGACCCCCTTGTAGATGTTGCTCTTGCGTTGTTCCTTGCCGGCGGATTCGATGTCGAGGTCGACCAGCTTCTGACCATCGACGATGGCAACCCGGAGCTCTTCGGCCTGGGTTGCGTTGAACAGCATGCGTTTCATTGCTTTTTTCTCCCGCGCTCTAACACGGAAGAGGGCCCGGCTCTTTAGGGGCCCGGGGCGACGAGGTGCTTCAGAAGTCGGTTCTTGGTTGCTTCACGCGATGGTGAGCGAGAGGGACGATTTCTGGTTTTGTTCGTCTGGCCTCTGCGGACTTTGATGTGTCGGCAGAAGCGTGGAATTCGTGGTGCGTCGAGCGCGTCGATTCGTTTACCATCGCTGCTTGGTCTCGCAGGCGAGCGACGTTTGCCTGCTTGGGCGCCATTCGCGGCGCCCGCGTCTCGTCATGATGACGTGATGATCTCTTGTAAATCAACTTCTTCGAAATCAACTAGATATAGTATACGCGGATGCCGATTGAAGGCAAAGAAGCCCATTCCGCGCCGGCGGTGCGCTACATCGAGGTCACCGAGGACGAGGCCGGGCAGCGCATCGACAACTACCTGGTCGCGCGCCTGAAGGGCGTTCCGAAGAGCCACATCTACCGCATCGTTCGCGGCGGCGAGGTGCGAATCAACAGCAAGCGCGCGGACGTGTCGCAGAAGGTCGTTGCCGGCGACCGCATTCGCATTCCGCCGTTGCGCGTGGCCGAGCGCGATGCCCCCGAGCCCGCGCCGCATTTCAAGCTTCCCGTGATCTTCGAGGACGAGCACCTGCTCGCGATCGACAAGCCCGCGGGGCTCGCGGTGCACGGCGGCAGCGGGGTGGCCCACGGTGTGATCGAGTCGCTGCGCTCGATGCGCCCGCAGGCGCGCTTTCTCGAGCTCGCCCATCGCCTCGACCGCGAGACTTCGGGCGTGCTGCTGCTCGCCAAGAAGCGCAGCGCCCTCACCGCGCTGCACGAGATGATGCGCAGCCGCGCCATGGACAAGCGCTACCTCGCCGCCGTGGCGGGACGCTTCCGCAACGAGCGCCAGCGCGTGCGCGCATCGCTCGCCAAGCGCGTCACGAAGGAAGGCGAAAAGCGCGTGAGCGTCTCGGATTCGGGCCAGGAAGCCGAGACCGTTTTCCACCTCGTCGAGCGAAGCCCGGATTTCAGCCTTCTCGAGGCCGAGCTGCTGACCGGCCGCACGCACCAGATCCGCGTGCATCTCGCGCACCTCGGGCATCCGGTGCTCGGCGACGACAAGTACGGAGATTTCGAGCTCAACAAGGCGCTGCGCAAACAGGGCCTCAAGCGCATGTTCCTGCACGCGGCGAAGCTTTCGTTCGCGCATCCCGCGACGGGCGAGACGTTGGTGCTGTCCTCGCCGTTGCCCGCGGAGCTGGAGAGATTTCGCTTGCGCATTCAGGCGGGGAACGCCGATAAGCACGCCGATGGCCGCCGATGAACTACGAGCTGGTGATCTTCGATTGGGATGGGACGTTGATGGATTCGACTCGCGTCATCGCCTCGAGCCTGCAGGCGGCGTGCGGCGACATCGGGATCACGGTGCCCAGCGAACGCGATGCGCGCTACGTGATCGGCCTGGGGCTCGCCGATTCGTTCAACCATGTCGCGCCCGATCTCGACGCGGACGGGCGGCGGCGGCTCACCGAGCGCTACCGCCACCATTTCCTCGCGCGCGAGCACGAAATGCCGCTCTATGACGGTGTGCGCGAAATGCTGGCCGACCTGCATGGGCGGGGACGCCGGCTTGCGGTCGCCACGGGCAAGGCGCGCCGCGGCCTGGACCGGGCGCTCGATTCCACCGGCCTGCGGCCGTGGTTCGAGGCCACGCGCTGCGCGGACGAGGGATTCGCCAAGCCGCATCCCGACATGCTCCTCATGCTGATGGACATGACCGGCGTGCAGCCGCGCCGCGCGCTGATGGTGGGCGACACGACCCACGATCTCGAGCTCGCCGCCAATGCCGGGGTCGACGCGATCGCGGTGTCGTACGGCGCGCACGACTCCGAGCTCCTCGAGACGCGCCCGGCGAAGGCGCGCTGCGTCTCGGTGGCGCAGCTGCATCGATGGCTGACGACGCACGGCTGATCTGCCCGTCCGCGGCGCTGCCCGAGGGTGGCAAGGGCGTGCGCTTCGCCTTGCGCTCGCTCGGGGGCGAGGAGAAAGGCTTCGCGGTGCGCCATGGCGGCAAGGCGTGCGCGTTCGTCAACCAATGCCCCCACATGGGCACCGAGCTCGACTGGCAGCCGGGTGAGTTCTTCGAGGAGAGTGGGCTATACTTGGTCTGCTCGACGCACGGTGCGATTTTTGAACCGAGCACCGGATTCTGCGTGGCGGGGCCGTGCCGCGGCGCCTCGCTCGAGCCGCTTCAAGTCCGTGAAAGAAACGGCGAGGTTCTTCTCCTGAACGACAAGGCTCCGCCGAACTCCACCAGCTCGTCGGAAGCGAAATGACGGAACCCGTTCCACCCAGCTGGGAGCGCGAGGTGCTCGAGCGCGTCGCGCTCAAAGCCCTCGAGGAACAACGGCGCGCTCGCCAATGGAGCGCCTTGTTCAAGCTCCTCTGGTTCCTGGTCATCTTCCTCATCCTCTCCTCGTGGCTCGGCTGGATCGGACGCCCCGATCGCGACAGCCTGGGCGCGAGCGTCGGGCGCCACACCGCGCTGGTCGAGCTCGAGGGCATCATCGGGCCCGATTCCAAGGCCTCCGCGGAGAAGGTCATCAAGGGACTGAATCGGGCCTTCAAGGACGCCAATACGCAGGGCGTGGTGCTGCGCATCAACAGCCCCGGCGGCAGCCCGGTCCAGGCGGGCTACATCAACGACGAGATCCGGCGGCTGCGCGCCAAGTATCCCAACACGCCGATCTACGCGGTGGTGCAGGACCTGTGCGCCTCGGGCGGCTACTACGTCGCCGTGGCGACCGAAAGAATCTACGTCGACAAGGCGAGCCTCATCGGCTCCATCGGCGTCATCATCGGCGGCTTCGGCTTCACCGGCGCCATGGAAAAGCTGGGGATCGAGCGGCGTGCCTACACCTCCGGCGAGAACAAGGACTTCCTCGATCCGTTCGCGCCCGAGAATCCGGCGCACCGCGAGCACGCGCAGAAGATGATCGGCGAGATCCACCAGCAGTTCATCCGCGTCGTGCGCCAGGGGCGCGGGCAACGGCTGAAGGAAACGCCCGAGACGTTTTCCGGCCTGGTTTGGACCGGAGAGAAGAGCGTGGAACTGGGCCTCGCCGATTCGCTCGGCAGCCTCGAATTCGTGGCGCGCGAGGTGATCAAGGCCGAGCGCGTCGTCGACTACACTCAGAAGGAGAATTACTTCGAGCAGCTCTCCGAGCGCCTCGGCACGCGCTTCGGCGAAATGCTCGGGCGCGCCGCGGCGGACACGCTCGGGCGTTCATCCCTCGGACCGCGCTAGGCCCATGAGCACGCTCGCCAAAGAGCCGGCTCGCCTCGATTTCGACCTGATCCGCCAGGCCTTCGACCACAGCGCCGTCGGCCTCGCGGTGATCACCACGGAAGGCGTCTTCCGCCAGGTGAATCGCGCCTTCTGCGAGATCGTGGGCTACCCGCGCGAGGAGATCGAGGGCCAGTCGTTCCGCAGGATCACCCATCCGGACGACATCGCGCGCGACGAGGATCTCCTGCGCCAGGTGCGCGCCGGCGCCGAGATCCCCGCGACGGTCGACAAGCGCTACATCCACAGCTCGGGAACCGAGGTGTGGGTGCGCCGCAACGCCGCGGTCATGCGGGATGCCGAGGGCGTCGCGCGCTACGTCATCGGCGCCTTCGTCGACCTGACCGAGCAGCGCCAGAAGGACCGCGCGCTGCACCAGTTGAACGGCTTTCTCACCGCGATCGTGGAGAATTCCCCGGTCGCGATCTACACCACCGACCTCGACGGCATCATCAACTTCTGGAACCCCGCGGCCGTGCGCACCTTCGGCTTCACCCGCGAGCAGGCGGTCGGGAACCGCGCGCCCTTCGTGCCTCCCGAGAAGAAGGCGGAGGCGGCGGAGCTGCGCCGGCGCGTTCTTTCCGGGGAAATCCTCGACGGGCTCGAGCTCGAGCGCAAGAGAAGCGACGGCAGCACGATCACCATCCACGGTGCGGCCGCCCCGCTGCGCGACGAGGCGGACCGCATCACGGGCCTGCTGGTCGCCTGCGTCGATGTGAGCGATGCGAAGCGCGCCACCGGCGAGCTCGAGAGCCACGTGCACTTCATGCGCGCGTTGATCGACGCCATCCCGAACCCGGTCTATTTCAAGGATCGCGAAGGGCGCTACCGCGTCTACAACCGCGCCTGGGACGAGCTGTTCGGAAACGGCGAGAACTGGATCGGCAGGACCGTCTTCGACATGTTCGAGCCCGGCCTCGCCGTCCAGCACCAGGAGCGCGACCGCACGCTGCTCGAGCGGCCGTCGTCGACGACCTACGAGGCGGTCGCGCCCACCCCGGAGGGCGAGCAGCGGCAGATGCTCTACAACAAGGTGAGCTTCGTCGACCAGAGGGGAGAAGTCGCGGGATTGATCGGCGTCATCACCGATGTCACGCGCTACAAGGAGACCGAGCGCGCCCTGGAGGCGAGTGAAGCGCGCTTCCGGGTGCTCACCGAGAGCTCGATCGACTTGATCTC
Source organism: Usitatibacter sp. (assembly GCA_041476125.1). Classification (GTDB taxonomy): domain Bacteria; phylum Pseudomonadota; class Gammaproteobacteria; order Burkholderiales; family Usitatibacteraceae; genus Usitatibacter. The sequence continues at coordinate 4,877 of JBGOST010000155.1, forward strand.
GGTGGTCGACCAGGACGGCGTGATCCGCTACCAGAGCGGGGCGGTGCGGCACCTGCTGGGCTACGACCCCGCGGATTCAGTCGGCAAGAACGTCTTCGACCTGGTGCACCAGGACGATGTCGAGCACATGCGCGCCGCCTTCCGCCGCATCATCGAGGCGCGGCTCTCGACCGAGCCCGCGGAGTTTCGCATCCGCCACCGCGACGGCAGCTGGCGCACCTTCGAGTCCCTGGGCACCAACTGCCTTTCCAACCCGCACATCCGCGGCGTGGTCTTCAACTCGCGCGACGTGACCGACCGTAAGGTCATCCAGCAGCGCATGCAGCACCTCGCGTACCACGACAACCTCACCGGCCTGCCCAACCGCTCGCTCCTCCAGGACCGGCTGGCGCGCTCGATCGCGCGCGCGGAGCGCTCCGGAAGGCATGTCGCGGTGCTCTTCATCGACCTCGACAATTTCAAGAACATCAACGACACGCTGGGACACGACGTCGGCGACGAGCTGCTGCGCCAGGTCTCGCGGCGCTTGTCCGAATGCGTGCGCCTCGAGGACACCATCGCGCGCCAGGGCGGCGACGAGTTCATCGTGCTCCTCGACAACCTCGAGGAGGCGCGCGGCGCCTCGGTCGTTGCGCAAAAGATCCTCAACGCGCTGCGCCTGCCGCTCAACCTCGGCGGGACCGAGCAGCACGTGAGCGGCTCGGTGGGAATCGCGCTCTACCCCGAGGACGGCCGCGACGCCCAGACGCTCATGAAGAACGCCGACACCGCGATGTTCCACGGCAAGGGCCAGGGCAAGAACACCTACCAGTATTTCACCGCGCAGATGAACATCGCGGTGAAGCGCCGCATGACGCTCGAGTCGGCGCTGCGCCGGGCGGTGGTGCAGAAGGACTTCGTGCTGCACTACCAGCCGCAGATCGACCTGGAGACGGGTGACATCGTCGGCGTCGAGGCGCTGGTGCGCTGGAAGACCGAGGACAGCGGCACGGTAATGCCGGGCGATTTCATTCCGCTCGCCGAGGAAACCGGGCTCATCAATGAAATTGGCGAATGGGTGCTTCGCGAAGGCTGCAGGCAGGCGAGGGAATGGCACGGCATGGGGCTTCCGAAGGTGC
>JBGOST010000156.1:0-5993 GCA_041476125.1 Usitatibacter sp.
ATCCCACATAAAACAAAGGCTTTGAATCCGCAGATAAACGCAGATTAACGCTGCCATCGCCATCGGTCAGATAGACGGGCGTGATGACGGTGACGTCGGGCAGGTGTGTGCCGCCGTTGTACGGATCGTTCAAGACGTAGACGTCGCCGGGCTTCATCTTTCCCGCGTTCTTCGCGATCACGGTCTTGATGCTCTCGCCCATGGAGCCCAGGTGCACCGGCATGTGCGGCGCGTTGGCGATGAGGTTGCCCTCGGCGTCGAAGAGCGCGCACGAGAAGTCGAGGCGCTCCTTGATGTTGACCGAATAGGCGGTTTGCGCGAGGCGCACCCCCATCTGCTCGGCGATCGACATGAAGAGGTTGTTGAAGACTTCGAGCATCACGGGGTCCGCGGTCGTGCCGAGCGCGTATTGCGTCTTCCTCTCCGCCACGCGTTCGAGCACGAGGTGGTTCAGGTCCGTGACGCGAGCCTCCCACTCGGGCTCGACCACCGTCGTCGCGTTGCGCTCGGCGATGATCGCGGGCCCGGCGATGCGGGTGCCGGGAGCCAGCTTGTCGCGCACGAAAATCGGCGCCGGAAACTGCGCCCCGCCCGTGGTCATGGTCGCCTGGGCCACCGCGGCGGGCTTGGAGAGCGACACGGGGCTCGCGACGATGAAACCCGCCGGGGCGTCGGCGCGCCCGATGGCTTCGACGGACACCGCCTCGGCAACGAGGGCGCGGTCGGGCATGAGGAAGCTGAAGCGGCTGCGGTAGAGGCGCTCGAATTCCCCGCGCATCGCCGCGATCGTGTCGAGCGTGACCGCGAGCGAGGTGTCGGTCCCGTCGTACTTGAGGTGCACGCGCTTCTCGAGGCGCTCGAAGGGCACGCCCTGCTCGGCGAGCTCGCGCACGCACTGCTCGCCCAGCTTCACGCATTTCTCCTCGACATCGAGGAGGGCGTCGTCGAGCCGGCGCTCCACCGCCTCCTCGCGCAGCGCCCGGATCTGCGCCAGGCCCATGCCGTACGCCGAAAGCACGCCGGCGAGCGGATGGATGTAGACGCGCTTCATGCCGAGCTCGTCGGCGACGAGGCACGCGTGCTGCCCGCCCGCCCCCCCGAAGCAGGAGAGCGTGTACTCGGTCACGTCGTGCCCGCGCTGCACCGAGATGAACTTGATCGCGTTGGCCATGTTCGCCACGGCGATGCGCAGGAAGCCTTCGGCGACCGCTTCGGGAGCCTGCGGCTTGCCGGTCGAGCGCGCGATCTCGGCGGCGAGCACGGCGAACTTCTCGCGCACCACGGATGCGTCGAGCGCCTCGTCGCCGCGCGGCCCGAAGACCTTCGGGAAATAGTCCGGCTGGATCTTTCCCAGCATCACGTTGCAGTCGGTGACGGTGAGCGGGCCGCCTCTTCGATAGCTCGCGGGGCCCGGGTTGGCGCCGGCGGAATCGGGGCCGACGCGCTGGCGCTGGCCGTCGAAGAAGAGGATCGAGCCGCCGCCCGCGGCGATGGTGTGGATCGACATCATCGGGGCGCGCATTCGCACCCCCGCGACGAGTGTCTCGAATTCGCGCTCGAGCTCTCCCGCGTAGTGCGACACATCGGTCGAGGTGCCGCCCATGTCGAAGCCGATCACCTTCGAGAAGCCCGCGGCCTCGGAGGTGCGCACCATGCCGATGATCCCTCCCGCCGGCCCCGAGAGGATCGAGTCCTTGCCCTGGAAGCGGTGCGCGTCGGTCAGGCCGCCATTGGACTGCATGAACATGAGACGAGGGCCGGGACTCCCTCCCCCCTGTTCTCCCTCTCCCTTGGGAGAGGGTCGGGGCGAGGGTGCGTCTGGGGAGAGGGTCAGTTCTTTGGCCACCCCATCAACGTAGCGGCGGATGATCGGCGACAGGTACGCATCGACCACCGTCGTGTCGCCGCGCCCGACGATCTTCATGAGCGGAGACACGATGTGCGAGGCCGACACCTGGTCGAAGCCCGCATCCCTCGCCAGCGCGGCGACGCGCGCTTCGTGCGCGGGGAAGCGATAGCCGTGCAGGAACACGATCGCGATCGAGCGGTAGCCTTCGGCGCGCGCCGCGGCAAGGTCGCGCGCAACACTTGCTTCATCGAGGGGGGTCACGACATCGCCGCGCGCGCTCACGCGCTCGCCGACCTCGACCACTTTCTTGTAGAGCAGCTCCGGCAGGCGGATGTTGCGGTCGAAGATGCGCGGCCGGTTCTGGTAGGCGATGCGCAGCTGGTCACGGAAGCCGCGCGTGATGAAGAGCACGGTCGCCTCGCCCTTGCGCTCGAGCAACGCGTTGGTCGCAACCGTGGTGCCCATCTTCACCGCGTCGATCTTCTCCACCGGAATCGCGCGGCCCGCGGGGACTTTCAACAGGTGGCGGATCCCGGCGAGGGCCGCATCCTGGTATTGCCCGGGGTTCTCCGACAGCAGCTTGTGGGTCACGAGCTCGCCCTGGGGCGTGCGCGCGACGACGTCGGTGAACGTCCCGCCGCGGTCGATCCAGAACTGCCAGCCCGCGCTCATCGGCGATCCAGCAAAGCGCGTCCCTGCGGTCCCGCCGCCGCCGCCCACTCCTCGGCTGCGGCCCTTCCCGCATCGCGCAGGCGTGATCGCAACTGGGGCGAGGCCTGGGTCGTGATGGTCATTGCGTTGGAGCGCATGCGCGCGTAGTTCTGCTCCAGCCTTGCCGGAACGCCCTGCCACTGCCGCGCCTCGGTTTCGGCCGCGGCCGCCTCGACCGCGCGCCGGGTTTCGGCGTCGAGCGCCTTCCACTTGTCGAGGTTCACCGTGGTGAAGCTCAGCGGGATGGCGTAGTTGATCTCGGTGAAGTGCGGCAGGTGCTCCCAGAGCTTGCGCCCGGCGCCGCCGTCGCCCGACGAGAGCACCGCGTCGATCTCGCCGTTCGCGAGCTTCGGCCCCAGGTCCGCGAACGAAACGACGCTCGGAGCCGCGCCAAGCCGGGAAAACACATCGGCGCTCGCCTTGTCGTAAGTGCGGATGTGAAGCTTCGCAACCATCTCCGGAGAGCTCGCGGGAACCTTCGTCCAGAGCCCCGAGGCGGGCCACGGCGTGGCGAAGAGCAGCTTCTGGTTGTGGCGGGCGAAAGCGGCCTCATAGGCGGGACGCGCCGCCGCGCAGAGAGCCTTCGCCTGCGCGAAATCCGCGACGACGAACGGCAGCGACGAAAGCGCGAGGATGGGTTCGTCGTCGCCCAGAGCGCCGCCGAAGCTCGTCGCCAAGGCGATGCGGCCATCGGCCACGGCCTGCAGCTGCTCGCGCGACTTGTATCCGAGCCTGGCATCCGGCATGGTGACCACCGAGAGCTTGCCGCGCGTCTTGTCGGCCACGAGCTTCGCGAAGTGCGCGTCCGCCTCGGCGGTGATCGACGCGGCGGGGTATTCGTTCGCCAGGGCCCATTGCTCGCCGTGGGGATGGGCGCTCGCGCCCAGCGCGGCGGCCGCGGCCGCCATTCCCATCCAGAGGGTGGTCTTCATCGGAAGTCTCATTTTGACACGCACCCCCGCCTTTGTTAGCTTGCCCCCACACCCCGAGGAGGAAACCCATGAAGCCCTTTAAGGCATTCATCGCCGCCGTTGCCGCCGCATCCTGCGCCGCCGCCATGGCGCAAAACAAGTGGGACATGCCCACGCCGTACCCGGCAACCAACTTCCACACCGAAAACGTGGCGCAGTTCGCCGCCGACGTCGACAAGGCCACCGGCGGCAAGCTCAAGATCACGGTGCATTCGAACGCCTCGCTCTTCAAGGCGACCGAGATCAAGCGCGCGGTGCAGGGCGGGCAAGCGCAGATCGGCGAGATCCTCATCTCCGGGTATTCCAACGAGGACCCCATCTTCGGCGTCGACTCCGTCCCGTTCCTCGCCACCAGCTACGCCGACGCGGCCAAGCTCTGGAAGGCCTCGCGCAAGGCCCTCGAGGATCGCTTCGCCAAGCAGGGGCTGATGATCCTGTATTCGGTGCCGTGGCCGCCGCAGGGCATCTACTCGAGCAAGCCCCTGAATTCGGTCGCCGACATGAAGGGCCTCAAGATGCGCACTTACAACCCGTATACGTCGCGCATCGCGGAGCTCGCCGGCGCGCAGCCCGTGACCATCCAGGTCGCCGAGCTCGCCCAGGCGTTCGCGACCGGCGCGGTGAATGCGAACATCACTTCGGGCGCGACGGGATTCGACACCAAGGCCTGGGAAGTGGTGAAGAACTACTACGACACGCAAGCCTGGCTGCCGAAGAACATCGTGTTCGTGAACAAGAAGTCGTTCGACGCGGACTACAAGACGGCGCAGCAGGCGCTCGTGAAGGCCGACTCCGATCCCGAGGCGCGCGGCTGGAAGGCTTCCGAGGACAAGAACAAGTGGTACCTCGAGCAGCTCGCCAAGAACGGGATGAGCGTGGCGCCGCCTTCCGCGCAGCTCAAGAGCGACTTCAAGAAGATCGGCGACACCATGACCGCGGAATGGATGGCGAGCGCGGGCGCCGATGGCAAGGCGATCGTGGACGCGTACCGGAAGTGATCGGCGCCGGCTGACCCTCTCCCCAACCCTCCCCCAAGGGGGAGGGAGCAAACGTTGCAGGCGGTTTCGCGCTTCGATGCGTCTTCGCAACTTTCTGGATCGTCTCTACAACGCCGCCGGGTATGTGGCGGCGTTTTTCATGGTGGGCATCCTCCTCATGGTGCTCGCGAGCGTCGTGGGAAGGCTCGCCGGGTTCAACCTGCGCGGCTCCGATGCCTACGCGGGCTATTGCATGGCGGCGGCGAGCTTCCTCGCGCTCGCCCACACGCTGAAGCGCGGCGAGCACATTCGCGTCACGCTCTTCCTGGAGCGGTTCGGCGGGCGGATCAAGCGCCCCCTCGAGCTGTGGAGCCACGCGGCGGGCGCCTTCTTTTGCGCCGCGCTCGCCTTCTACAGCGTGCGCCTGGTGTGGCAGTCGTGGGCGTTCCACGACATCTCGCAGGGCAACGACGCGACGCCGCTGTGGATTCCGCAGATCGGGATGGCGCTGGGCGCGATCGTCCTGCTGGTGGCGATGATCGACGACTTGATCCTCGTGATCCGCGGGCGCGCGCTGCCGCGCGCCGCGATCGACGAGCTGAAGGCGATCGAGTAGGCGTGGACGTTCTCGTCACATTCCTGCTGATCGCGTTTCTGTTCCTGCTGTTGGCGAGCGGGCTCTGGATCGGCCTCTCGCTTCTCGGCGTGGCGTGGATCGGGATGGAGCTCTTCACCAGCCGGCCGGTGGGCGACGCCATGGCGGTGACCATCTGGGGGTCGCTTTCCTCGTGGACGCTCACCGCGCTGCCGCTCTTCGTATGGATGGGCGAGGTCCTTTTCCGCACCAAGCTCTCGGAGGACATGTTCAAGGGGCTGGCGCCCTGGCTTTCGAAGCTGCCCGGCCGGCTGCTCCACACCAACATCATCGGTTGCACCATCTTCGCGGCGGTCTCGGGCTCGAGCGCGGCCACCTGCGCCACGATCGGCAAGATGACGCTCCCGGAGCTGAAGAGGCGCGGCTATCCCGAGGACATGACGATCGGCACGCTCGCCGGCGCGGGAACGCTGGGGCTTCTCATTCCGCCGTCGATCATCATGATCGTCTATGGAGTGAGCGCGGATGTCTCGATCACGCGCCTGTTCATCGCCGGGGTGATTCCGGGGCTGATGCTGGCGGGCCTCTTCATGGGCTACACGATCGTGTGGGCGCTGCTCAACCCGGAGAAGATCCCGCCGCCGGACAGCGTCATGTCGTTCGGGGAAAAGGTCTACGCCTCGCGCCACCTGATTCCGGTGGTCGCGCTGATCGCGCTCGTGCTCGGATCGATCTACGTGGGCATCGCGACCGCGACCGAGGCCGCGGCGCTGGGCGTGGTGGGCGCGCTCGCGCTGTCGTGGGTGCAGGGCACGATGAGCGCGAAGGTGTTCACCGAAAGCATCATGGGCGCAACGCGCCTGTACTGCATGATCGCGCTCATCCTGGCG